>JAZLFV010000114.1:0-2773 GCA_045615965.1 Acutalibacteraceae bacterium | reverse complement strand
ATTAAGGCTATAGCCGAGTTGCATTTGAGCTGTCATAAAAGCATCACGGGGATTACTGAAGTTAAGTGACATATTCTTGTATTTCTTGCTCCAAAGGGCAGACCATTTATGCTCAGGTTCGCCGCGTATTATTTTAGGATTATAAATTACACCGACCATACCGACATTGTACGTAACGGAGTATTCGTTATTCTCATCATAGAACAAGCCTTTGTATTTATCGTCAATGAGATTATAATTTGAAAGAGATTTAACATCAATCTTTTTGAGCATTTTTTCATTTTTAAGGCGTTCAATCATATAGTCAGACGGAATTATAATATCGTAAGAAACGCCGCCGTTTTTAATTTGGGAATACATGGTTTCGTTGCTTTCAAAGGTGGAGTAATTAACTTTTATACCGGTAAGCTTTGTAAATTCCTTATTTACATCAACGGAATCATCGCTACCGTCTGATATATATTCGCCCCAATTATAAACATTAAGCTCTGTTCCGGATAATGATTTATCGTATTTTCCGACATATTCAATATCAGCATATTTATATCCGCAACCGCAAAGGCTGAGGATTACAAGGCTCAAACAAAGGAGTATACTTATAAGCTTTTTCATCTTGCATTCCTCCTTTTATCGCTTTTATTTTGCACCGTGTTGTAAAGTATAAGTAATGCAAAAACAACAAAGAAAGTAAGGGTAGAAAGCGCATAAGCATCAGGAGTAACGGTTTTTTTGGTCATATTGTAAATTACAATCGGTAGCGTTTGATAATGTCCGCAGGTGAAATAGCTTATAACGAAATCATCAAGAGAAAGTGTAAAAGCCATTATAAAGCCCGTGAAAATACCGGTTGAAATTGAGGGGAGTACTGCCTTGAAAAATGATTGAACAGGCGTACAACCGAGGTCAAGCGCCGCTTCTTGAAGATTTTTATCGGTTTGGCGAAGCTTAGGCATAACCGATAAAATAACATACGGCAGATTAAAGGTTATATGAGCTATTAAAACTGTTAAAAAGCCGAGCGATTCGGATAAACCGATAAGTTTTCCGCAAAATACAAACAAAAGCATAAGTGAAATACCGGTTACAATATCAGCATTCATCATAGGAATGTTTGTAACTGTCATAGCAATTCTTTTTGAAATCTTACCCTTTAAAGCGTCTATACCTACTGCGGCAGCTGTACCCAAAACAGTAGATATAATGGCGGAAAGTAATGCAATTATTACAGTCCTTTTAAGTGCGGTGAGCATCACATCATTAAATATAAGACCTTTATACCAATCAAGTGAAAGGCTTTCAAAAACCCAAACGCTCTCTCCTGAATTGAATGAAAAGAATATCATAACCGCAACGGGAGCATAGAGGAAAAATATAATAAGTGCTACATATATTTTAGATAATATTTTCATACTATTATATCCTCCTCGTCTGAAGAGAATTTATTCATTACGGCAAGGCATATAAGTATCATTACCATAAGAACTAACGAAAGAGCGGAGGCGATGTTGTAAAAATCGGGACCAACGCTGAATAAATATTCAATGGCATCACCGATTAGTAATGTCTTGTTGCCGCCCAATTTCTGTGAAATGTAAAATGTACTTACGCTTGGCACAAAAACCATCGTAATGCCGGAGATAACGCCCGGAAGCGAAAGAGGAAGAATTACTCTTTTAAGCTTTGAAAATCCGTTGGAGCCTAAATCAGAAGCGGCTTCAAGCAAAGAATCATCAATTTTCGACATAACGGAATAAATCGGTAAAATCATATAGGGAATAAAATCATAAACCATACCGAGAATAACAGCTCCCGGTGTATTTATCATATGAAGCGGCTTTAATCCTATTTTAGTTAAAAATGTATTAATTATGCCCTTGTTTGCAAGAATGGTTATCCAGGAATATGTACGGATAAGAAAATTCATCCACATAGGAAGCATAACTATTATAAGCAACATACGCTGTGAGTTTATCTTCATTTTAGTCATAAAATACGACATAGGATATGCCAAAAACAATGTGATTACAGTTGCGATAGCGGCATATACTATTGAAATCAAAAAAGCTTTTTTGTATTTTCCGATTCCGGAAATATTTTCAAGTGTGAAGACACCCGCTTCGTTTGTTAATGCAAAATATATCATTATAAGCAGGGGGACAATAACGAAAATGCCTGCCCAAACAAGATAGGGGGCAGCAGTTATCCTGCTTCCGAAAGATTTTTTATTCATATTATTCCTCCACGTCCGCATCGGAAATGTGGTCCATTTCGGAACTGTAAGAACTGTAATCTCCGTAAAGCCCTGAATATTCTGATTTTTTCATTATATGTATTGCATCAGGTTCTATAACAAGCCCAACATTATCACCAACAAAACATTCATCTGTAGTTTGTATCATCCACTTGAATCCGCCGATATCAACTATTATTTCATAGTGAACGCCTAAAAACGCAACCGATGTAACAATACCTTTAAGCATTCCTTTATCCGGCTCAACAATATCAACATCTTCAGGGCGTACAACAACATCAACCGATTCGTTCTTTTGAAAATCTTTATCTACACATTTAAATACACAACCCGAAAAATCAACCGAGTAATCATCAAGCATTACACCGTCTACAATATTGGATTCACCTATGAAATCGGCAACAAAGGCATTTTTCGGCTCATTATAAATATCCTGAGGTGTGCCTACTTGCTGAATTTTGCCTTTGTCCATAACAACAACTCTATCAGACATAGTAAGGGCTTCTTCTTGGTCGTGTGTAA
>JAZLFV010000113.1:0-3307 GCA_045615965.1 Acutalibacteraceae bacterium | reverse complement strand
TACAAGCGTCAGCATCTTAATGCGCTTCATATTTTGTCCGATTACCTCTATCTGAAGGAAAATCCGGATGCTCCGATTACACCTAAGACCTATATTTTCGGTGCTAAAGCGGCTTCGGGATACCTCTTTGCCAAAGAGATTATTCAGATGATTTATAAGATTTCAACACTTATAAATAACGACCGCAATGTAAACGATAAGCTAAAGGTGATTTTCCTTGAGGATTACCGTGTAACCTTGGCGGAGCTTATGATTCCTGCCGCAGAAATCAGCGAACAGATTTCCTTGGCTTCAACCGAGGCAAGCGGAACATCAAATATGAAGTTTATGCTTAACGGTGCGGTTACTTTGGGTACGGAAGACGGCGCAAATGTTGAAATTCATTCTGCTGTCGGTGACGATAATATAATTATTTTCGGTATGCGTACACCCGAAGTTTTAAAGCTTCAAAAAACGGGATATAATCCTTTAAATTATTATAATAACAATGCGGATTTAAGAAGGGCGCTTGATTTTATAGGCGGCGGTATAGACGGAAAATCATTTGAAAACATTTATAATATGCTTAAAAACGTTGACACTTATATGGCTCTTGCCGATTATTCCGATTACTGTGCCGCACAGCGAAAAGCAACCGAGCTTTATAACAAGTCGGAGGTCTGGAACAGAATGTCGCTTGTAAATATTGCGAAATCGGGAATTTTTGCAGCAGACCGTTCAATAGCAGACTATGCAAACGGAATTTGGAATATAAAGCCGGTTAAATAATATGAATTATTATCCTTTCGATTCGGCAAATAAAATATATAAGCCGCACTTCGGCGCAATTAAAGCAGGGGAAACCCTGCTTTTGCGCATACTTATACATAACGATGCGCATGTTCACGATGCTTATCTTTGCATAACTCCTGATGGCGGCGAATATTACGAAATACATTTAGAGCCAAGAGAATGGCTTGAAGATTACCGTTATTATGATACAGCTGTAAAGCTTGATACAGGTCTTTATTGGTACAGCTTCCGCTATACGAGTGATTACGGCGATTTTTTTGTAACAAAAACCGATAGCACATTGGGTATTGTTTCAAATGACGGCGAAAAGTGGCAGCAAACGGTTTATTCCGCCGATTTTAAAACGCCTGACTTCTTAGACGGCGGCATAATTTATCAGATTTTCCCCGATAGATTTTATAATTCGGGAAAGAAAAAGGAAAATATACCAAAAGACAGATTTTTGGTTGATGATTGGTCAAAGCAGCCCGAACACCGCCAAAATAACGGTAAATGTTCGCTTGGGAACGATTATTACGGCGGTGATTTTGCGGGAATAGAGCAAAAGCTTCCGTACCTTGCTGAGCTTGGAGTAAGTGTAATTTACTTGAATCCGATTTTCGAGGCTCATTCAAATCATCGCTATAACACCGCCGATTATATGAAAATAGACGGGATGCTCGGCGATGAAAATGACCTTAAAAGCCTTTGTAAGTCGGCAAAAAAGCAGGGGATTTCCATAATAATAGACGGTGTTTTTTCCCATACGGGTGATGACAGCATTTATTTTAACAAATATAAAAGGTACGGCGAGGGCGGAGCGTATAACGATTTTAATTCACCTTACAGAAAATGGTATTCCTTCGGCAATTACGATTGCGGATATTCAGCATGGTGGGGTGTTCCGTCACTTCCCGAGGTAAACGAGCAGGACGATTCCTATCTTAAATTTATAACGGGCGAAAACGGAGTAATAAGAAAATGGCTTTCCTGCGGAATTTCGGGTATAAGACTTGATGTTGCAGACGAATTACCCGATAAGTTTTTATTTGCTTTAAGAAAATGCGTTAAGGCTTACGATGAAAATGCTTATATTTTGGGCGAGGTCTGGGAGGATGCTTCAAATAAGATAAGCTACGGCGCAAGGCGTAAATTTCTTTTAGGCAACCAGCTTGATTCGGTTATGAATTATCCGTTTGCAAATGCGATAATAGATTATGTTTGTTCGGGTTCTTCCGAAAAGCTTTTAAAAACCGTTGAAACGGTGCTCGAAAACTATCCGAGCGAGAGTATCAGAACGCTTATGAATCACATCGGCACTCACGATACGGCAAGAGTAATTACCGCTATCGCAAATTACGGTAAAAACTGCGGTAACCGAGATTGGCAGTCGGGGCAGAGACTTACGGAAAACGAGTATAATTTTGCCATTTTACGGCTTAAAATAGCCGCTGTTATACAGTATTCGCTTCCGGGTGTTCCATCATTATTTTACGGTGATGAAGCAGGGCTTGAGGGCTTTGGCGACCCGTTTTGCAGAGCAACATATCCGTGGGGAAAGGAAAATACCGACCTTTTGGATTTTTATAAGGCATTAGGCATTTTAAGAAGAAAAAACACAGTGTTTAAAAACGGGGAGTTTACACCCGTTGAATCTTCTTGCGGACTTTTCGCTTTTTTAAGAAGCAATAAAAACGAAAATCTGCTTGTTGCAGCCAATGCTTCGGAAAACGAAAGAGAATTTGAAAACACAAACAGTATGAAAACCGTTTTATTCGGTGAAAATATTTCGGAAAATTCCGAATTTATAAGACTGAAACCATACAGTTATGTGATTATGGCTAAATAATGTAAAAATCGGTTGACAAATTCTTTTATATGTGATAGCATAATAGAAATTTAACAGTTATTTACGGTTGAGGTGCAAAAATCATCAGTAGTGCGGCAAAACGGCTCGGATAAAGCCGCCGCACAAAAGGGATTTTTGCCGAAACAGCAGGCATATTTCCGTGTGCTTTTTGTTGGGATGTTGCAGAATATGTAACATACTGTCACTTTTGTGGAGCGCTTCCGAGAATATATTTTATTTTTGTATTCAAAGGTTGTGCCTTAAAATGAGGTGCAACCTTATATTTTTAAAAAGGGGAAATAAAAATGAAAAAAAGTACGATAGGAAAAATCGTTGCAGTTTTTTTGACATTAATTGCAGTTGTTGTCTTAAGTATTGTGCTTAAAAACTCAAAGGCAGTTGATTGCCCTGACTGTGAAGGTAGTGGAAAAACTACTGCGGTCTGCGAGAATTGCGGTGGCTCAGGCTATACCGAGGGCGACAAGGTATGCGAGGGTGTGTTAAACGAAGAAACAGGGGAAAAGATTGCTTGCGAACACGGAATAGCAAATCCTGATTGTGAAACCTGCGGCGGAAGCGGCGAGGCATCAAGCAAATATTATACAACATTTATGGCTCTTGTTCCGGCTTTCGTTGCCATCGCATTGGCGCTTATTACAAAGGAAGTTTATTCTTCTTTGTTTATTG
>JAZLFV010000112.1:0-3593 GCA_045615965.1 Acutalibacteraceae bacterium | reverse complement strand
TCCTTCGATTTACTAAAATTTCTCTTAGAATCTTTGGGTCCTTATTATCGTCGTTGTTTAATTTTCAAGGTCCGTTTTCGCACCCCCGTTTTTTGGGCGCTCGATTATATTACCACATACTGACAGTATTGTCAACACTTTTTTCAAAAAAAATTCAAAAATTTTTAAAAAGTTTTTTTATGCACTATATCTTGTGGAAAATGCAGGGTATAAAGCACTATTTTTCTCCGTTTTCTGTCTTTTCCTCTATTATATATCTAGGTCTTTTCTTAGTTTCAAGATAAATCTTCCCTATATATTCTCCTACAATACCTAAACTTATGAGCTGTATTCCGCCTAAAAAACATATAATTGAAACGGTAGAACCCCAACCTGAAACGGCATTTCCCGTCAGCACAGTTACAACCGACCATATAACACCTATAAGACTTATAAGCGAAACTATAAATCCGAATGTTGTTATTATCCGTATCGGTTTTACCGTAAAGCTTGTTATACCGTCAAAAGCAAGGGAAAGCATTTTTTTAAACGGATATTTTGATTTTCCTGCCAAACGGTTATGTCTTTCATAATAAATGCATGTACTTTTAAAGCCTATGAGCGGAATCATACCTCTTAAATAAAGGTTGACCTCCTCGAATTTTAAAAGCTCGGTAAGAACACGTTTGGACAAGAGTCTGTAATCGGCGTGATTATAAACTGTATTTGCGCCGAAAAAATTAAGCAATTTATAATATGACTGTGCTGTTGCCCTTTTAAAAGCGGTATCGCTGTTTCGGTTATTGCGCACACCGTAAACTATATCGGCGCCGTTTAAGTATTCGTCAACCATTTTATCAACTGCATTTATATCGTCTTGACCGTCACAGTCGGCAGAAATACATATATCGCAATATTTTTCAGCCTCGGTAATACCTGCAAGCAGAGCATTTTGATGACCTCTGTTTCGGCTTAACTTTATGCCTTTTACTTTTTTATAATCATCGGACAGACATTCAATTAAGCTCCAAGTATTATCTGTGCTTCCGTCATCCACAAAAAGTATTCCGCTATCCGGCGATATTTTTCCGCAAGCCGTAAGCTCATCTATTTTATCGAGAAAGAGCGGTGCTGTTACAGGCAAAACCTCATCCTCGTTATAACACGGTATTACCAAATAAAGTATAGGCGCCATTATATACCTCCGTAACAATATGCATTTTAACGCTTTGATATTATCATACAAAGCGGTTGTTGTCAACAAAGCGTTAGGCTGAAGAGAGTATTCTTCTTAACTTTGCAAGCGCTGTTTTTTCGGCACGGGAAACCTGAACCTGCGACATGGAAAGACGTTTTGCCGTTTCATTTTGAGTAAGCGCAGCGTAATACCTTAACTTTATGAGCTTTTGTTCTTTTTCGTCCAATCTCTCTATTGCGGTTTTTATATTAATCTTTTCGGTTAAGGATTCATCCGAAAAGCTATCTTTTATATCCGACTGTGCTTCTCCGTCTTCTGATTCTGCCGTAAGCGAAACGGGTATTTTGCAGGCGCAAAACGCTTCGGTGATGTCTTCAATGCACTCATTCATTTCTTCGGCTATTTCGCTTACGGTAACTTCCCTTGAAAGGGTATTTTCGAGTTTTGCTTTTACAGCATTGGCTTTCAGATAAAGCTCTCTTATGCTCCTTGACACCTTTACCTCTCCGCCGTCACGAAAAAGACGCTTTATTTCTCCCAAAATAACGGGTACGGCATAGGTTGAAAACATAAGACCTCTTGATTCGTCAAAGCCCTTTGCCGCTTTACAAAGTCCCAAACAGCCTGCGCCAAAAAGGTCATCATAATCTATTCCCTTGCCCACAAAACGCATACAAAGGCTTGAAACAAGCCGCATATTTTCGCTTGCAAGCTGATTTTCTTTATCTGTTTTTATTTGCATAACGAGTCATAATACGCTTTTTCATAACCACAGTTGTTCCCTTTTGCGGTTTTGAATAAACACGGACATAATCCATAAAGCTTTGCATAACCGCAAAGCCGAGCCCTGCCCTTTCTTCCTCGGGAGCGGTTGTATAAAGAGGTTCCATTGCCTTTTTTACATCCTCTATTCCGACACCCGTATCACGGATTCTGACGGTTAAAACGCCGTCTGCTATAAGGCAATTTATGTAAATTTTGCCTATTGTGTCTTTATACCCGTGTACGATACTGTTTGTAACCGCCTCTGAAACGGCTGTTTTTATATCGCTTATTTCACCCGTTGTAGGGTCAAGCTGTGCCGCAAATGCCGCTACTGTACTTCTTATAAAGCTTTCATTTACCGATTTTGAAATTACCGTCATTTTAAAACTGTTTTCATTTTCCATTTTTTTTAATCTCCTTTTTTTGAAATTTCATTTAGTTTAACAAGTCTTTCAAGACCCGAAAGGCGCATAACCTTGTTTATCTGCGGTCTTGCGCCGACAATATGAACTTCACCGCCGAGTCTTGACATCAGCTTATATCTCCCCATAACAAGACCGATACCCGAGCTATCCATAAAAGTAACACCGTCAAAATCCATAATGAGCAATGACGGAATGTTAATTTCGATGGCGCTGTCGATTTCCTTTCTTATATTAAGTGCGCTATGATGGTCGATTTCTCCCTTTATACCGACATTAAGCACTTCGCCCTTAACACTTATACAAACAGACATAATTTTCACTCCTAATATAAAATTGAGGACAAGCCCTTACATATAAATAATAAGGGTTTGTCCTTAAATAATTTGACGAATTGATATTAATTTTTTTCGCTGTTTTTGTAATATTTCCTTGCCTCGCTTGCAAGATAAAGCGAGCCTGCTATAAAAATGGGTTTTTTAAGCGAATTTGCGTATTTTAAAGCACATTTTAAATCGCCGATTTTTATTGCACCTTTAAAATATTTCTCTGCTTTTTTTAATAGCTCATCGGCTTTCATACACCGTGGATTTTCGATTTCGGTAACAATACATTCACCTGCAAACGGCAAAACGGTTTGCAAAAAGGCATCGCAGTTTTTATCCCTCATCATCGAAATAACCAATGTCGGATTTTTGTTATCCGCTTTTAAAAATTCAGCCAAAGACTTTGCGCCGTCACCGTTATGTGCGCCGTCTATTACGGTTAAAGGCTCTTTTGACATAACCTCAAGCCTTGCAGGAAAGCTTGCGTTTTTAAATGCCGTTTTGATACTTTCCTCTTTTACCGTTATACCCGTTGCCTTGACCGCTTCAAGCGCCGTTACGGCATTAAAGCATTGATGAACGCCTAAAAGCGAAACAAAATATTTTTTGCCATTATAAATAAATTCATTTCCCGAAAAATCGCTTTTTAAAACTTGCGGTGTATCGGGAATTATAAGCCTTTCGGCATTTTTCTTTATTACTTCGAGTGCTTTTTCATCTTGATTGCATACAGTAACAAGCGGTGCTCCCCGTTTAATTATTCCGCACTTTTCGGCGGCAATTTCTTCTACCGTATCGCCTAAAATTGCAGTATGGTCAAGACCTATTTTAGTTATGACCGAAGCAAGCGGATTTTTTATCACATTCGTTGCATCAAGTCTGCCGCCCAAACCGGTTTCGATA
>JAZLFV010000111.1:0-4614 GCA_045615965.1 Acutalibacteraceae bacterium | reverse complement strand
AAATGCATCTGCACCCGATAGCGTTCCGCCCTTTTTAGTAAGTTCGGATAGTATGTTAAGTCCTTGGTCAATGGTTTTTGAAAAACTTGCTTCCTCATTTGAGATAACCTTTTTAATGAGTTCCATCTTCTCTACAAGTTCGGGGTAGCCTGCTTTGTTTTCTTCAATAACCGTCAAGATAAGTTCTTGTAGGAACGGACGTGTAATACCTATTAATCTGCCGTGACGTGATGCACGTCTTATAAGACGGCGAAGAACATATCCCCTACCCTCGTTTGACGGAATAATACCGTCGCTTATCATAAAGGTAGACGCTCTTGCGTGGTCGGTTATTGCACGGATTGAAATATCAACGTTTTTATCAACGCCGTACTCTTTACCTGAAATTTCGCAGACTTTATCAAGAATTTTTCTTACTGTATCGACCTCAAACATATTATCTACGCCCTGAATAACGCAGGCAAGCCGTTCAAGCCCCATACCCGTATCAATATTTTTGTTTTCAAGTTCTGTATAGGTACCGTCACCCATATTGTTAAACTGTGAAAATACATTGTTCCAGATTTCCATATATCTGTCGCAATCACAGCCGGGCTTACAGTCAGGCGAGCCGCAGCCGTATTTTTCGCCACGGTCAAAATAAATCTCGCTGCATGGGCCGCACGGACCCGTGCCATGCTCCCAAAAGTTATCCTCTTTGCCGAGCTTTACTATGCGCTCTTCGGGAACGCCTATAACATCACGCCACAAAGCATAAGCCTCGTTATCCTCCTCATAAACAGAGGGCCAAAGCTTATCCTCAGGAATTTCCAAAACCTTTGTTAAAAACTCCCAAGCCCACGGGATAGCCTCATTTTTAAAATAATCGCCGAATGAGAAGTTACCGAGCATTTCAAAATATGTGCCGTGACGGGCGGTATGACCGACACGCTCAAGGTCGGGCGTTCTTATACATTTCTGGCAGGTAGTTACACGGCTTTTAGGCGGAGTAACCTCCCCCGTAAAATACTTTTTCATCGGCGCCATACCCGAGTTTATCAACAATAATGACTTATCATTATCCGGAACCAAAGAGAAGCTTTTAAGCCGTAAATGCCCCTTTGATTCAAAAAAAGACAAATACTTTTCACGCAAATCGTTTAACGAAGTCCATTCCATAATATAACATCCTTATATTTGGCCGGCAAACAATTAATAAGTGCCGACCTTGCATAAAATTACAGAGTAGATTATATACCTATTTTTGCCTATTGTCAACCGAAAACATTTATATGAAAAAATATTTAATAAATTTATATATTTTATAATGACAAATGAAAAAAAATATGTTATTATATATCTAATTGTAAAATATTGTGTTCGGAGGAATCAAATTGAAGCTTTTGGCTATTGACGGAAACAGCATAATAAACCGTGCTTTTTACGGTATTAAACTGCTATCCACAAAGGATGGAGTTTACACAAACGCCGTTTACGGATTTATAAATATCTTAAACAAATTGCTTGAATCCGAAGCTCCAAACGGCGTTGCCGTTGCGTTTGACCTTAAAAAGCCGACATTCCGTCACGAAAAGTATTCCGAATACAAAGCCGGCAGAAAGCCTATGCCCGATGAGCTTCGCACACAGTTCCCTATTTTAAAAGAATGGCTTACCCTTGCAGGATATCATGTAATCGAATGCGAGGGATTTGAAGCAGACGATATTTTAGGTACGCTTGCAAAAAACTGCCGTTTAAGCGGAAACGAATGTGTAATAGCAACCGGTGACCGTGACTCTTTACAGCTTATTTCCGATAACACAAAGGTTTTGCTTGCCGCCACAAAAATGGGCCGACCCGAAATAATCAACTACACAAAAGAAGTCTTATTTGAAAAATACGGTCTTGAGCCTAAAGAAATGATTGAATTAAAGGCACTTATGGGCGATACCTCCGATAATATCCCCGGTGTGCCCGGAGTCGGCGAAAAAACCGCAACCGATTTAATAACAAAATATCATTCGGTTGATTATATTTACGAAAACATAGATAGCCTCGAGATTAAAGAAAGCGTACGCCAAAAGCTTATAAACGGCAAGGAAAGTGCATATTTAAGCAAATGGCTCGGCACAATCTCGCTTGAAGCTCCTATTGAAACCGATATATCAAAATATAAAAATCTCCCTGCCGATACTTCGGAGCTTTCCGCTCTTATGACAAAGCTTGAATTCTTTAAGCTTATGGAGAAAATGGGTATTACTCCCTCAAAGCAGAGTGTATCCACTTCGGAAAGCATACAAAAATACGAGCTCTTGGAAGAATTTTTACCGACAACGGTTGCAGATGTTTATATTGACGGTGAAGCTTACGCCGTAATATCCGATAAAAAGGTATTTAAGGCGACAACGGAATTTATCCTGAAGCTTTTAAGCGCAGAAACCCCAAAACGTGTTTACGGTTTAAAAAACCTTGTAAAACAGTTTAAAGATATTAAAAATGTCGTATTTGACTGTCTTTTGGCAGGATATCTTTCAAACCCCTCTTCAAATGATTATTCGGTAAACAGACTTTGCGCAGAATATTCGGTAGGCGAAGGTCTTATCGAAACCGATGATGAGTTTATAAAAAATGCCGTTTCCTTTTCTGCTGTCTGCGATGCTCTTGAAGCCTCTCTTAAAAAGAGCGGTCAGTATGAACTGCTGCAAAAAATAGAAATACCGCTTTCGGTTGTTTTATCGGATATGGAGGATACGGGATTTCTTATTGACGCAAACGGTCTTGAGGCTATGGGCAACGAATTATCGGTCCGCTCGGAAGAAATAAAGAATGATATTTTCGGTATTGCAGGCACGGAATTTAATGTTAATTCCCCGAAACAGCTCGGTGAAATACTTTTTGAAAAGCTTAACATCCCCACAAAGAAGAAAACAAAAAGCGGTTACAGCACGAGCGCCGATGTTTTGGAAAATCTGAGGTACGATTATCCGATTGTTGACCTTGTTTTAAAGTACAGGCGTTTGAGCAAGCTTAAATCCACCTACTGTGACGGTCTTTTATCGGCGGTATCGGATGACGGACGAATCCACACCACCTTTAACCAAACCGAAGCAAGAACGGGGCGGATAAGCTCACTTGAGCCCAATCTTCAAAACATACCCGTCAGAACGGACGAAGGCAAACGGCTTCGTGAATTCTTTGTGGCAAAGGAAGGCTGTGTTTTGGTCGATGCCGACTATTCGCAGATAGAGCTTCGTGTTCTTGCAAGTATTTCGGGCGATAAAACAATGATTGAAGCCTTTAACTCGGGAACGGACATTCACACCGTTACGGCGAGTGAGGTTTTCGGCATACCTGCCGATATGGTGCTTCCTGTTATGCGAAGCCGTGCAAAGGCGGTAAACTTCGGTATAGTTTACGGTATAGGCGCATTTTCACTCGGCAAGGATATAGGCGTATCCCGTGCCGAAGCCGACAGATATATAAAGAATTATCTTGCAACCTACAGCGGCGTTGCCGACTATATGGAAAACTGTATAAGCAAGGCAAAGCAAGACGGTTTTGTTACCACATACTTAGGCAGAAGAAGATATCTTCCCGAATTATCATCCTCAAACGGTATGATGCGTGCATTCGGAGAACGGGTTGCAAGAAATGCTCCCATTCAGGGTACTGCCGCAGACATAATAAAGCTTGCGATGATAAATGTATTTAACCGATTAAAATCGGAGCTTCCCGATGCAAAGCTTATTTTACAGGTACACGATGAGCTTATTGTTGAATGTAATGAATCTGACGGCGAAAAGGCAAAGCAGATTTTAACCGAAGAAATGGAAAATGCCGTTTCGCTTTCGGTTAAATTGACCGCCGATGCTCATATAGGAAAAAACTGGTTAGAGGCAAAAGGATAATGAAAATAATATTTGTTTGCACGGGGAACACCTGCAGAAGCCCTTTTGCAGAGGCTTACTTCAATTCCCTTTCAATAAAAAATGCCGTTGCCGAAAGCCGTGGGCTTATGGGGAACGGTGATGCCGTGAGCCAAAACACGGCAATTATATCAGACAATTTAGGGTTTAATATTGATTCCTATGTTTCAAGAAGATTTTATCTTGACGATTTTGATGCCGACTTCATTTTTACTATGTCTAAAAATCAGAGGAATTATCTTATCGATAACGGCGGAAGTCCCGAAAAAGTGCGTCTTCTCGGAAACGGTATCTTTGACCCGTTTGGCGGAAGCATTGATATTTACAAAACGGCACTTTTTCAAATTGCCGATGAAATTGATAAGCTTTATTTCGGCGGAATGTTTGACGGCATAACGGTTACCGATTTAAAGGAAGAGTATATACCGTTTATAGTTAAAACAGAAAGCGAAAATTTCAGCGAGCCGTGGAGCGAAACCTCCATACGTGAATCCGCAGACAACGGCACCGCTTTCTTTGTCGCTTTAAAGGATAATGAGCCGATAGGCTACATAGGTCTTAATTATGTGCTCGATGAGGGTTATATAACAAGTATTGCAGTAGCTCAAAATTACCGCAGAAACGGTGTTGCAACAAAGCTTACGCTTACTCTTGTATCAGGCGATACATATAGTTTTGAGACAGATCAGTTCTCTACCTATGCGATTGG
>JAZLFV010000110.1:0-5146 GCA_045615965.1 Acutalibacteraceae bacterium | reverse complement strand
TTGCAAGGTCTACAACATGGATATAATCACGAACTCCCGTGCCGTCAACGGTTTTGTAATGGCTTCCGAAAACGTGGAGCTTTTCAAGCTTGCCTACCGCAACCTGCGATATATATGGCATAAGGTTATTGGGTATTCCTTTAGGGTCTTCGCCGATTGTACCCGACTTATGAGCGCCTATCGAATTGAAATAACGCAAAAGCACGATAGACCATTCGTTATCGGATACATAAAGGTCATTTAAAATTTCCTCTATAAACAGCTTTGTTCTGCCGTAAGGGTTAATTGCGCCCGTGGGCATACCCTCTTTAAGCGGCATTTCCTTTGCAACGCCGTAAACAGTTGCCGAAGAAGAAAATACTATTCTTTTTACACCGAATTCTTCCATAACTTCAATAAGAGACAATGTGCTGATAAGGTTATTATCATAATACATAATCGGCTTTTTAACCGATTCGCCTACCGCCTTTAAGCCTGCAAAATGAATAACGGCTTCAATTTTGTTTTCGTTGAAAATCTTACGGAGCGCATCTTTATCCCTTACATCATTTTCATAAAATTTTACCTTTTTGCCGGTTATTTTTTCAACACGGCTTAAGGATTCATTTGAGCTGTTATCGAGATTATCAACAACAACAACATCATATCCTGCATTGAGCATTTCAACGCATGTGTGACTGCCGATATATCCGGCGCCGCCTGTTACAAGTATTGCCATTTTTTACATCCCCAAATATTTGATAGTTATCATTTTAACATTTTACTGTCTATTTTACAAGTGTTAAATTTCTGAATTCTATCTTTATTCCGTTATTTTTGAATTTAAGCAACATAGGTAAACCCGATGGAGTCACCGAAAGTGTATACTTCTCATCTTCAATACTTCCGTTAAAAATATAATTGCCGTCTTCACATACGGCGTTTTTACCGTTTGCGCTCTTTATTGCCTTAAAGATAAGCACGGGTGTATTATCCTGTGGCAATTCACCTATGTCTTTTTTTATATTAAGCCCGTTATAATCAATGTTTAACATTTCGCCGCTTACGGTAAATTCGACACCGCTTAAATTTTCGGGTTTTTTTATTGTTCCGCTTATGTTTTTAAGCTTTTTATCGGTTTTTATATCAATCGTGTAATTTTGTTCGTTATTCTGCGTTATAATGGCACGAAACTCAGTATCTCCTATTCTTATGGGAACTTTTTTTGTATCACCGCAACCGCAAAGAAACAAAACAACCGCAAATAAAACCGCAAAAGCCTTTTTCATTTAAGAGCCTCCCTATTTAATGGTTTTAAGCTCCTCAATCAAATCGCTCGGCGTTATCCCCTCAAGATTAAAACGGCTTTTCAGTCTATCGCCCGAAAGACCGTGCAGATAAACAGCATTTGCAGCGGCATCAAAAGCATTATCGCCCAAGCATAGCCTTGCCGCAATGATTCCCGAAAGAACATCACCGCTTCCGCCAGTTGCCATTCCCGGATTTCCCGTCATATTAATAAGCACTCTGCCGTCCGGCGAAGCAATAATTGTATTTGCGCCTTTAAGCACAACTACTGCGCCGGATTCTGCCGCAACACGCTTCGAAATACCGATACGGTCACTCTCGACCGCCTCCACAGTAGTTTTGCAAAGTCTTGCCATTTCCTTTGAATGCGGAGTAACAATCATAGGAGCTTTACTTCTTCTTAACAAATCTATGCTTCCTGCTATGGTATTTATTCCATCCGCATCAAGAATTGTGGGAATACTTGTAATTCCAAGCAATATTTTAACAAGAGTTTTTGCATCTTCGCTTTTTCCAAGCCCACAGCCGATTACAAGTGCATTGGCATTCTGCATTTCATCCGCAAAAAGGTTTCTCGATATCACGGGAACTCCTGTATTGGATGTACCCACGGGAATTGTAACCGCTTCGGGAACAGCCAAGGTAAACGGAATATAGTTTTTATCGCAAACAAAGCTTTTAACTATTCCCACTCCTCCTGAAAGTGTCGCCTTTGCGCAAAGAACAGCCGCTCCGCACATACCGTAAGAGCCCGTAACCGTAAGTACCGTGCCGTATGTTCCCTTATGAGAATTTTTAGGTCTTTTTGAAAGCAGGGGCATTTTAGTAGTTTCATAAGTAAATTCATTTACGGGAACACCTAATTGAAGCACCTTAACTTCTCCGCAGTATTCCGAGGAAATAGGCAATATAAAACAGATTTTTAGCGCAATAAATGTAAGTGTTATATCGGCATAAAATGCAATACCCGAAAACTCCGCATTGGCACTCACACCGCTTGGAATATCAATCGCAAGCTTATTTGCAACGCAGGAATTCATAGCTTCGATTATTTCTGCCGCACTACCCTCAATCGGGCGGTTAAGACCTATTCCGAAAAGAGCATCTATAAGCAAATCGCATTTTGCAGGAACGGTATCACATATTTCCAAATCCTCAAGTATGTACAAAAACTCGCAGGCAGGACTTGATTCGGGCTTGCCTAAAGGCAAAACCGCCTTGACATTATATCCGTTTTCTTTTAAGATTCCGGCAAGAACAAGACCGTCTCCGCCGTTATTCCCGTTTCCGCAAACAATACATATATCGGAATTTCTGTCGGCGAAATTTTCTTTTATACAGTCAAAAGTAGCTTTTGCGGCGGCATACATCATATCCTTATACGAAAAAATGCCGTTTAAAACGGCATCTCTTTCTGCCGCTCTTATCTGTTGGGCGGTTAGTATTTTCATAAATCACCAAACTCCTGAAAATTTAATCTTTAAATGCGGAATTTGCCATATATTTAGGAAGAAATTTCACAATTCCTTCTTTAATTCTTTCGTTGGGAGAAAAAGCCAAAAACTGCCTTCCTTTACCTTCCTTTGAAGCTTGCAGGCAATATGCCGAGCCATCGGTTTTATCGCAAGCTATAAGCGACCTTTCAAGACCCTGCGGAATAGGCTTTGCAGGATTATACTTTTCTATTGAAGAAATATCCGCTATATCAAAGCTCATAACCCTTTTTCTTGAGCTTTTGGCGATAATCTTATCAACATCAAATGTACCGTTGGTTATGATATATTCATATTCAATAAAAAATCTTTGCGAAAGCTTAAATGCACCGTAAAAAATAAATCCGGCAGCAGCAAGCGCAATAATCGGCCCGAATCTTAAAAGAAAAATGAAACCGAAAAATGCAACAATACCGGCGGCGAGCCAAATACCTGCAAGTATTAAAAACTCCCTTGCCGTCTTTCTAATTGGAACAATCTGTTCAAAAAAAGTATCCATAAGCTGTATTTCCTTTTCTTTAATTTTTATACACCTAAAATTATGGTTGCGAATGTAAAATAAATAATGAGCGAAATGGCATCAACAATGGTTGTAATCAGTGGACTTGCCATAACAGCAGGGTCAAAACCCAGTCTTTTTGCCAAAATAGGAAGCGCACAGCCTACGATTTTTGCTACAACAACTGTACAGAAAAGTGTTAAGCAGACAACCGCAATTGCAGTAAATGCGCCTGATTTAAGTGTGCCGAAAATAAGATAATCCACTATATAAAGCTTTACGGCATTTACTATCGCCAACGCCGTACTGCAACAAAACGCAACCCTTATTTCTTTCCAAAGCACACGGAAAATATCACCGAATTCAATATCACCGAGCGATATTGAACGGATAACCGTAACCGATGCCTGACTTCCTGAATTTCCGCCCGTATCCATAAGCATCGGAATAAAAGCAATAAGTCCCGAAAAAGCAACCAGCTTTTCTTCGAAGCTACTGATTATTGCACCCGTAAAGGTTGCCGAAATCATAAGAAGCATAAGCCACGGTATTCTTGATTTAAAGGTCTCGAAAACACCTGTTTTAAAATAGCTTTTTTCACTCGGTAAAATAGCAGCCATCTTTTCGATATCCTCGGTGACCTCATCCTGCATAACATCAATAGCATCGTCTACCGTTACAATACCGACAAGACGGTTCTCCTTATCAACAACCGGAATTGCCAAAAGGTCATATTTATCAAACTGATTTGCAACGTGCTCTTTATCGTCAAGTGTATTAACAAATATAACATTTTCGTCCATAATATCGGACAAAACTGCAGACTTCGAATTTAAAAGCAGGTCTTTTAACGAAACTATGCCCAAAAGCCTTCTTGAAGCATCGGTAACATAGCAGGCATAAATCGACTCGGTATCAAATCCGATTTTTCGGATACGGTCAAACGCCGCATCAACCGTCATATCTTTTTTCAGGTCAATATACTCGGTTGTCATAATGCTTCCGGCGCTGTCATCGGGATAAGCAAGAAGCTGATTTATCATTCGTCTTGTATTGGCATCGGTCTGTTTTAAAATGCGCTTTGCAACCGTGGCGGGCATTTCATCGATAATATCAACGGTATCATCCATGAAAAGCTCGTCCATAACCTCACGAAGCTCACTATCACCAAAACCCTCAATAAGCAACTGCTGCATATCGGAATCCATTTCAACGAAAACCTCTGCCGCAAGCTCTTTCGGAAGCAATCTGAAAATAGCCAAAAGGTCTTTTTCGTCAACCTCTTCAAATATCAAGGCTATATCGGCAGCATTCATCTCGGCGAGCACGCCTTTGAGCTCGCCGAATTTTCTTTGCTCGATAAGTTCAAGGATTTTTTCTTCCAAAGCATTCTCCTCCTTAGGCTGACGAGAGTAGCTTAAAAAACCTCGCCTTTTTTAGACGAGGTTAAGTTTAATTATATTATAGGTATTTTTTTAAAGATTGTCAATAATTTATAAAATTCTTTAAGAAAAATATTTTTTCTTTATAATTCCGATTATAAACAAATGCAGAGGATAGAAAACATAAAATGCGTATTTTAAGGGCTTTGACTTTATAAATCCCCGCTTTCCGTTATACATACTTATCGGAATAAACGCCGGCAAAGGTTTTATACCCTCGCCTAAAACAAGCGGGCTGCATACGATTTTTAAAAGATTGCTTTGCCTTAAAGCATAGAAAAGAAATATCAAAGCATAACCCTTTGCGCCGTAATCGGAACGTACAATGAATGTTAAGAGAAAAATTCCGAAAACCGAAAAAACACGAAGCAGTTGATTTTCAGAAAACTTTTCATAAAGGCAAATTCCGAGATAGCCTAAAAACA
>JAZLFV010000109.1:0-5713 GCA_045615965.1 Acutalibacteraceae bacterium | reverse complement strand
TTTTTCCAACTACATTATACCATTATTTAAGGAGTTTTGCACTACTTTTTTACCTAAAATTTCAATTTCTAACACCCCGTAATCCCGCATAAACAAAGGGGTTTCTCCACTTTCACAACCAAAAAATGGGGAAACTCAAATTATTTATTAAATTTACTTTGAGAGGTTCAGAAGCTGAAAATTTTAAAAATTACGGACGAAAAATTCAGCCGGTAACCAACCTTTCGTAAATAATCTTTGCCGCATTCAAAGCAAAATTTTCGGCAATGTTTTTTGATACGACTTCTAAATCCGAAAAATACATCATACAGTTTTTAATGATGCTGATAAGCTCTTCTGCATCCTTTCCGAAAACCGCAAAGCCGTGTGATAAAAAAAACTCAAGATTCCTTGTTTCACATCCCGGTACGGCATCAATAAACACAATCGGTTTATGCTTAACGGCAGACTCAGTTGAGCTTAATCCGCCCGGTTTTGTCATAATCAAATCTGCCGCATCCATATAAAGCGACATTTCCGTAGTATATCCGAGCACGGTAAGATTGCTCGGCAGCTCCTTTTTATATATATGTGTATAAAGCCTTTTGTTGTTTCCGCAAATAACTATAACCCGTATATCCTCCGGCAGGCTTTTCGGAAGCTTTTCCGCAAGCTCCTTTATAGGGCCGCAGCCCATACTTCCGCACGAAATCAAAACCACCCGTTCGTTCTCTTTTATTCCGAGGCGCTTTTTGGCTTCCGCTTTTTCAAAACTTTCATAAAAGCTCTGCTTTATCGGTATACCCGAAGCCACAAGCTTTTCCCGACTTATACCGCAATTTTCAAACTCTTCGTAAAGGTCTTTATGCGGAATAAAATAAAGGTCACATTCCGTCTCCCCCACACCGGGACTGCAGGTATAATCGGTCGCAACAAAATAACACGGTATATCCGACCTGCCGGATTTCCTGAGCTTCGCCATCAGCATGGCAGAGAAAATATGAACACATATAACAGCATCGTAATCAGCGGCTTTAAGATATTTTTCAAGCTTTTTGCAACCGTTGGTCACAATTTCATATATGAATGATTCGGTACCCTCTTTAGGCGGATGGTTTTCTTCAAATCTGTATGTGGCGCCGAAAAGCTTCGGCAAATTTCTGTAAATGAATATATGCCCCTTGCTTATTATTTTGGAGCTCTCTTTAGACCAGAACGAAAGCGAATCCATTATATCGCAAAAGCTGCCGTTAATTTCAAAATACTCCTTAATTGCCTTGGCAGCCGAATTGTGACCCTCGCCGGTGTTGCAGGATAGTATTAAAAATTTCATCGGATTTTTACCCCTTTGTGCAAAGTCCTGAATTTTGGACTATCAAACGAATATAATAAAAATTGCAAAAAGTTCTTGACAAATCGGAGCTTATAAATTATAATGAATTACAGAAAACGAACAAATGTTCGTGTGGAGGAATCAGCCATGAGTTTTGCCGATATTTTAAAAACCTGTTTTGAATTTATACTTGTTTCGTTCACCGTTTGGGCGGTGTTTCACGAAGATAAATTCATCATATTCGAAGAAAAGCTTTTTTCGAATATAAAGCGCCGCAAATTGGTATTGGTAAAATCGGAAAACCGCAAGTCTTCTGCTTTAGCCGATAAAATCTAAGCTTTTTAAACATCCGTTTTGCAAGAATAATAATAACAGATTACCTTTGTAATGTCAATATTTTCAAATATCATCATTTGCGTTTTGCCCGTTACGGTAAAACGCATTTTTGCTTGTATGTTTATCCGATTTTCAAACTGAATTCAAACGATTATCCAAAGCGAAAAGCGCAAAGGTCAGAGAAAGTCAAAAAATTTTTTCAAAAATACTTGACTTTTGAAAAACGAGTATGTATAATAGCATTCGTAAAGAGAAAATTTTCCTTTTGTAAGGGGGGATATCTGTGGATAACGAAAAGGCAGCTTCGGCTACTGAAGGCGCCGAAGAGCAGGCAAACAAAACCGAAGCAAAAAAGAAGAAGCCTTCAAAAAAGGATGCCGAGCTTGCGGCATTACAGAATGAGCTTAATGCTTCAAAGGATTTATTGGCACGCACAGCCGCAGAATTCGATAACTATAAAAAGCGAACCGAGCGTGAAAAAAGCGGTGTTGCGGAATTTGCGAAAGCATCGGTTATAAAAAAGCTTTTGCCGATAATCGATAATATTGAGCGTGCGAATGCCGCTGATAAGGAAAGCCCCGATTATATAAAAGGTATTGAAATGATAGTAAAACAATTCACTTCGATTACCGAAACACTTTGTGTTGAAGAAATCGGAAAAAGCGGCGATAAGTTTGACCCCAATTTTCACGAAGCCGTAATGCACATTGAAGATGAAGCCTTCGGCGAAAACGAAATTGCCGAGGTATTGCAAAAAGGATATAAATTGGGCGATACTATTATAAGACCTGCAATGGTCAAGGTAGCGAACTGAAATTAACAAACATATATATTTATAAGGAGATTTTTATTATGGGAAAGATTATAGGTATAGACCTTGGTACAACAAACTCTTGCGTAGCGGTTATGGAAGGCGGCGAGCCGGTTGTTATCGCCAACGCAGAGGGTTCGAGAACAACTCCGTCTGTAGTTGCTTTTTCTAAAACAGGCGAAAGAATGGTAGGTCAGGTTGCAAAGCGCCAAGCCATCACAAACCCCGAAAGAACAATAAGCTCTATAAAAAGAGAAATGGGTACCGATTACAAAGTAACTATTGATGATAAGGCTTATACACCTCAGGAAATTTCCGCAATTATTTTGCAGAAATTAAAAGCAGATGCCGAAAGCTACTTGGGAACAACCGTTTCCGAAGCAGTTATCACCGTTCCGGCTTATTTTACAGACGCACAGCGTCAGGCAACAAAGGATGCCGGTAAGATAGCAGGTCTTGAGGTTAAGAGAATTATAAACGAGCCTACTGCCGCTGCTCTTGCATACAGCATTGATAAGGAAGACGACCAAAAGGTTATGGTATACGATTTGGGCGGCGGAACATTCGATGTATCGGTTATCGAAATGGGTGACGGCGTTCAGGAGGTACTTGCAACAGCCGGTAACAACCGTTTGGGCGGTGACGATTTTGATAAGAGAATAATGGATTATATCGTTGCAACCTTTAAGTCAGAGCAGGGCATTGACCTTTCAGGCGATAAGATGGCTATGCAGCGTGTTAAGGAAGCCGCCGAAAAGGCAAAAATCGACCTTTCGGGTATGACTACCGCCGATATCAATCTGCCCTTTATTACTGCCGACCAAACCGGTCCCAAGCACTTTGAAACAACCCTTACAAGAGCTAAGTTCAACGAGCTTACCGCTGATTTGGTTGAAGCTACAATGGGTCCTGTCCGTCAGGCACTTTCGGATTCGGGGCTTAACAAAAATGAAATCAACAAGGTTCTTATGGTAGGCGGTTCTTCCCGTATTCCTGCCGTTCAGGAGGCTGTTAAAAACTTTATGGGAAGCGAGCCGTTTAAGGGTATAAACCCGGATGAATGTGTTGCCATCGGCGCTTCGCTTCAGGCAGGCGTTTTAGGCGGCGATGTTAAGGGGCTTTTGCTTCTTGATGTTACTCCCCTATCACTCGGTATTGAAACAATGGGCGGTGTTTCCACAAAGGTTATCGAAAGAAACACAACCATTCCTACAAAGAAGAGCCAGATTTTCTCTACCGCCGCAGACGGACAGACATCTGTTGAAGTGCACGTTTTGCAGGGCGAGCGTGAATTTGCAAAGAATAACAAAACCTTAGGTGTATTCCATCTTGACGGTATCGCTCCTGCTCCCCGTGGAATCCCGCAGATTGAAGTAACATTCGATATTGACGCCAACGGTATTGTTCACGTTTCGGCTAAGGATTTAGGCACAGGCAAGGAAAACAACATCACCATTACCTCAAACACCAATATGTCTAAAGAGGATATTGATAAGGCTGTTAAGGAAGCAGAGTCTTATGCCGCTGAGGATAAGAAGCGCAGAGAGGCTGTTGATGTTCGCAACAATGCCGACCAGATGATTTATCAAACCGAAAAGACCGTTACCGATTTGGGCGATAAGCTTTCGGCAGACGAAAAATCAAAAATCGAGACCGCAAAGGAAGCTTTAAAGGAAGCTTTAAAGGGCGAGGATATTGATGCCATAAAGGCAAAGCAGGAAGAGCTTCAGAAAGAGCTTTATGCTGTAAGCGAAAAGGTTTATAAGGCGGCTCAGGAGGCTCAAGCCGCAGCAGGCGGTGCAAATGCTGACCCGAATGCACAAAACGGTCAGGACAATGTTTACGAAGCCGACTTCACCGATGTTGACGACCAAAACAATAAGTAAAATAATGTAATCCGTAGGGGACGATGCCCACATCGTCCCTACATAAAAAAATCTCATTATATAATGTCCGACATCTGCAATCTGCAATCTGATATCTGACATCTAGCATCTAACATCTAGCATCTAACATCTAACATCTGACATAGGAGCAATTTATTTTGGCTGAAAATAAAAGAGATTATTATGAAGTTCTCGGCGTTGACAAATCGGTCGGCGATGATGAACTGAAAAAAGCATACCGAAAAGCCGCAAAAAAGTATCACCCTGATTTACATCCGGGTGATAAAGAGGCAGAAAAGAATTTCAAAGAGGTAAACGAAGCCTATGAAATTTTATCCGATAAAGAGAAGCGTGCCCGATATGACCAATTCGGTCATGCCGGTGTTGACCCCAACTTCGGCGCAGGCGGAGGCGGCTTCGGCGGTTTTGACGGTTTTGAAGGCTTCGGTGATTTAGGCGATTTATTCGGCTCATTCTTCGGCGGTGGCTTCGGCGGCTCAAGAAGACAGCGTGACCCGAATGCTCCGAGGCGTGGAAACGATGCATCCACAGCTGTAAATCTTTCTTTTGAGGAAGCGGCAAAGGGTTGCAAAAAGACCGTTAAGGTAACAAAAATAGATAACTGTACCGATTGCGGCGGAACGGGTTGTGAAAAGGGCACTTCTTCAAAATCCTGCCCCGTTTGCCACGGCTCCGGCAGAGTAAATACCGTTCAGCAAACTCCTTTTGGTCAAATCAAGACCCAAACCGTTTGCGATAACTGCCACGGAAGCGGAAAGATTATTGATAATCCGTGCCATACCTGTGCAGGCAAAGGCAGAATCAGACATACCGTTGAAAAGGAAATCGAAATCCCCGCAGGCATAGATGACGGTCAGGTTTTATCTGTTCGCGGCGGCGGTGACGCAGGTGCAAACGGCGGACCTTCGGGCGACCTCAGGGTAAGCGTTAATGTAAGACCTCACCCGATTTTCGAGCGTGACGGCTTTGATGTTTACTGTGAAATTCCGATTACCTTTACAGAGGCGGCTTTGGGTGCTGAAATCACCGTTCCAACTCTTGACGGCAAGGTTAAATTCCAAATCCACGAAGGCACACAGCCGGGTGACGAGTTTAAGCTTCGCGGCAAGGGTATACAGCGCCTGAATTATGCAGGCAAGGGTGACCAATACGTTAAAATCAATGTGGAGATACCCAAGGATTTAACCAAGGAGCAAAAGCAAAAGCTTAAAGAATTTGATTCGGTTGCAACCGAAAAGAATTATAAAAAGCGAAAATCATTCTTTGAAAAAGCCAAAGAATTTTTTAAGGAATAGCAAAAAACATAGTAGCTATAACAAAAGACGGCCTGTTTTAAGCAGGTCGTCT
>JAZLFV010000108.1:0-6826 GCA_045615965.1 Acutalibacteraceae bacterium | reverse complement strand
ACGATTAAATCATCTACGCAAAGCATAGCGGCGGGAACAAGTGTTGCGCCCGGTACGGTAATAACGGTTAACTTCTTCGATGAAGGAAATGCCGATATAGCAATAAACTGATGAAGGGAAATTTTATGTTAGTTAAAGAGCTTATAAACGGGTATAACGGCAGTTTTGCAAATACCGAAATATCGGGAATCACAAGCGATTCAAGAGAAGTTAAAGAGGGTATGGCGTTTGTGTGTATAAACGGTGCTTTAACTGACGGTCATAAATTTGCGGATTCAGCTTATAAGAATAAAGTGGCAGTAATTATATGTGAGTACGATTTGGGGTTTGAAAACCAGATAATAGTTTCAGACACCAAAAAGCTTTTTAAAGAAATGTCTGAAAAATGGTTTGATTATCCTGCAAAAAAATTAAAGATTGTAGGTGTTACCGGAACAAACGGCAAAACATCGGTAACGTATATGCTTAAAGGTGTTCTTGAAAGTGCGGGATATAAGGTAGGTCTTATTGGAACTATTCAAAATATGATAGGCGATAAGGCGGTTGAATCGCATAATACAACTCCCGGTGTTTATGAGCTTAATAATTTGTTTGCGCAGATGGTTGAAAACGGATGCCAATATGCCGTAATGGAGGTATCTTCACACGCTCTTGCTCAGGGGAGAGTGGACGGACTTGAGTTTGAAACAGCGATATTTACAAATTTAACCCAAGACCATCTCGATTACCATAAAACTATGGATAATTACCTTGAAGTCAAGAAAAAGCTCTTTAAGATGTGCAAAACCGCTGTTGTAAACAGCGGCGATGAATATGCAGATAAGCTTTGTGAGGGTCTTTCCTGCAAAATAGTTACTTATTCAGAGGGCAACGAATCGGATTATTCGGCAAAAAGCATAAACTACCATCCGGATAGCGTTGAATACCGTCTTGTAGGCAAGGATTCCATTGATTATATAAAGGTGAGAACCGGCGGTAAATTTACTGTGTTTAATTCAATGGCGGTTGCGGTTGCGGCAATAGAACTCGGAATCAGTATGGAAAATATAACCAAAGGTCTTTATGAGTTAAACGGAGTAAAGGGCAGGGCAGAGTCGGTTCCGACCGGCAGAGATTTTACCGTAATAATAGATTATGCTCATACGCCGGACGGACTTAAAAACATACTTTCAACCTTTAAAGAATGTGAAAAAAACCGACTTGTAGTGCTTTTCGGCTGCGGTGGAGACAGGGATAAAACCAAAAGAGCGATTATGGGTAATGTTGCCGTAAGAAATGCCGATTATGTAATTGTTACAAGCGATAATCCGAGAAGTGAAAATCCTGCATCAATTATTGAGGATATACTTGAAGGCACAAAAGAAAGCTCTGTTCCGGTTAAGGTGATAGAAAACAGAATTGATGCCATAAATTATGCCGTTAAGAATGCTATGCCCGGTGATATCGTGGTACTTGCCGGAAAAGGTCACGAAACATATCAAATATTAAAGGATAAAACAATACACCTTGATGAGCGTGAAATAGTTGCACAGGCACTTAAAAATCTTTAAATGGAGAGATGTTTAAATGGATAGATTTTTACCGGTTATAACAGCGGGTGTAGCTTTTGCGGTTACCGCATTATTGGGATTTATAGTAATTCCGTTTTTAAGAAAGCTTAAATTCGGTCAAACCATACTTGAAATAGGTCCTAAATGGCATAAGGATAAGCAGGGAACACCCACCATGGGCGGTATTATGATGGTTATGGGGATTTTAGCCGCATTCTGCGTTACACTCGGAATATCCATAGCGGTTAAAGGTAACTTTTCGAATGAGCTTAAAGATTCATCACGCCTTTCATTCACGGTAGCAGGAATAGGTATGGCGCTTTGTATGGGTGCTATCGGGTTCTTTGATGATTATATAAAGGTTGTTAAAAAGAGAAATTTAGGTCTTACCGCCAAGCAAAAAACATTCTTGCAGTTGGCTGTTTCGGCAGCATATCTTGTCTGCCTGAGCATTGGCGGTATGAAGACCACTTATATACCTTTTGTGGGCGATGTAAATATATCATCAGGTATAGGTCTTATCTTCTGGCCTGTTGCGCTTATGTTTATTTACGGATTTACCAATGCCGTGAATTTAACAGACGGTCTTGACGGACTCGCTTCAAGCGTTACGCTGGTTGTTGCATGTGCTTTTATGCTCGTTGCAGGTTATTTAAAGATATTTTCGGTTAATATAATTGCTGCGGCGCTTGCAGGCGCTTGTGCAGGCTTTATAGTTTGGAATGCAAAACCGGCAAAGGTGTTTATGGGCGATACCGGCTCTATGTTTTTGGGCGGTATGGTGGTTGCAGTTTCGTTTGGAATAGGTCGCCCCGTGCTTTTGATTCTTGCAGGTTGTCTTTACTTTATTGAGGCACTTTCGGTTATGATTCAGGTTGCATACTTTAAAAAGACAAAGAAGCGTCTTTTTAAAATGGCTCCGCTTCATCATCATTTTGAGATGAGCGGTTGGAGCGAGCAGGCAGTTGTTTTGCTGTTTTCCGGCATTTCTTTTATAGGATGCTTTATTATGTTTATTTTGACTTTATTTGATTAAAATATCTGTGTCGGTTAATTGGGAGAAGGAGGAATACTTACGGCAACTAAAAAGGCAATAAGAAAAAAACATTTCGGCTTTATTCAGTCTGGCAAATTAGATGTAACATTCCTTTCCTTCGTGCTTATTATTCTTACGATAGGTCTTGTTATGCTGTTTTCTTCAAGCTATGCCTATTCGTATGAATATTACGGAACAAGTTACAGATTTATAATTAGACAGTCGATTTTCGCTGTAATAGGTGTTTCGGTAATGTTTATTATTTCCAAAATAAATTATCATATTTGGGAAAGGTACGCTTTTGTAATTTATTTGATTTCCATTGCTTTACTTATCTTTCTGCTTGCGTATCATCCAATGGTTGCCGGAACGGGTGTAAAACGGTGGTTTGTTTTAGGACCTATAAACTTTCAGCCTTCAGAGCTTGCAAAGCTATCTGTAATTCTTGTTTTCGCAAGGCTGATTTCTTCAAACCAAAATGAAATGAAAAGGCTTTGGTTTGTGCTTTTGCTGCTGGGGATTTTGGGCTTTACCTGCTTGCTTGTTATTTTAGAACCCCATGTTTCGGCAACGGTGCTTATAGCTGCAATAGGAATAGTTTTGCTGTTCGTTGGCGGAATACAAAAAAGATATATTATTGGCGGAGCGGGAATTGCCGCAGGCGGTGTGGGAATTGCCGCTGTGAGTGGTCTTATCGGGTATGCATCCGAACGCTTAAAATATTGGAAAGACCCATGGATTGACGCAAAAGGAAAAGGATTTCAAACAATTCAATCGCTTCTTGCCATAGGCTCAGGCGGAATTTTAGGCAGGGGTATAGGGCAGTCAAGGCAAAAATACCTTTGGGTTCCCGAGCCTCACAACGATTTTATTTTTGCTATTGTTTGTGAAGAATTAGGACTTGTAGGTGCGGTTGTTATAATTATACTCTTTGCATTGCTTGTTTGGAGAGGCTTCAGCATAGGTATGCGTGCAGAGGATAAATTCGGTTCGCTTTTAAGTATAGGTCTTACTTTTCAGGTAGGTCTTCAGGCTATGCTTAACATTTGGGTTGTTACAAACACAATACCGAATACGGGAATAAGCTTGCCGTTTTTCAGTTACGGCGGTACTTCACTTGTAATACTTCTTGCCGAAATGGGAATAGTTTTATCGGTTTCCCGTGGAGCAAATAAGGAAAAATAGGAGAAATATTATGCATATTTTGTTTGCAGGCGGCGGAACGGCAGGGCATATAAATCCTGCACTTGCGGTTGCCGATTACATCAAAGAACGCCATCCCGATGCGAAAATAAGCTATATCGGCACTCCCGATAAGCTTGAAAGCAAATTAGTTCCGCAAAAGGGTTACGATTTTTATACTATTGAGGTTGCGGGATTTCAAAGAAAAATAAACGCAAAAAATATAAAAAGAAATGTTGATGCCTTAAAAAAGGCGGTAACGGCCTCTAAAAGATGCAAAACTCTTTTAAAGGAAATAGCTCCCGATATAGTTGTGGGCACGGGAGGATATGTAAGCGGTCCGGTATTAAGAGAAGCCCAAAAGCTCGGCATAAAGACCGCAATTCACGAGCAGAATGCTTTTCCGGGTGTTACCACAAAAATGTTGGCACCGAATGCCGATGCGGTAATGCTTGCCATGCCTGAAGCCGAAAAGTATTTAAAGCTTAATAAAAAGCCGATAATTACCGGAAATCCCGTAAGGGGAGAGGTATCCTCAATGAGCCGTGAAGAGGCAAGAGCGGTTTTGGGATTTGATAACAGACCTATGATTCTCTCCTTTGGCGGTTCGCTCGGAGCAAGGCATATTAACGAGGCGTGCGAGGAGCTTATTAAATGGCATAACGGCACGGGAAAGTTTTATCATATTCACGGCACGGGAAGTGTCGGATTCGGCGCTATGAATGAGCATTTAAAGGATGCCGGAGTTTCCCTTTCAAAAGAAATAGAAATAAGGGAATACATAAACGATATGAATGTTTGCCTTGCGGCGGCAGACCTTGTAATTTGTCGGGCAGGTGCAATAACTCTAAGCGAGCTTTCGGTTTGCGGTAAGCCCTCTGTCTTGATTCCGTCACCTTTCGTTGCGGAAAACCATCAGTTCCATAATGCTATGACATTAAAACGAAACGGTGCGGCAGAAATAATAGAAGAAAAAGATTTAACCGGAGAGAAACTTATTGATACCGTAAGCCATTTAATAGAAAATAAAGCGAAGCTTGAAAAAATGTCTGCATCGGCGTTTAAATGCGCCATACCTGATGCGAATGAGCGTATATATGAAGTTATAATGAAGCTTTATACATCTTTAAAGCTTTAACATATTTTAAATGCCCTCATAATATGAAGTATATCTGTAATGTTGGGGGTATTTATATGGCTTGTATTGTTGCAAGCGGTACATATAAGCTAAACGGCGGAGTAAGACTTCAGGGCTCAAAAAATGCCGTATTGCCGATTATAGCGGCAACGGTTCTTGTTAAGGGCGAATCGGTTATTAAAAACTGCCCAAAAATTTCAGATGTTGAGAATTCTGTACAAATACTTGAAGCTTTGGGCGCAAAATGCCGCTTTGAAGATAATGCACTTATTATTAACACCGATAATATAAATGATTATCGGATACCGAATCTGTTAATGAAAAAAATGCGTTCCTCTTCAATTTTTTTGGGTGCTTTGCTCGGAAGAACCGGGAAGACAAGAATTTGTATGCCCGGCGGATGTAAATTAGGAGCTCGCCCTATAGACCTTCACATAGACGCCTTGAAAAAGATGGGTGTAGATGTAATTGAAGATGGAATGTGTTGCCACTTTGAAGCAAAAAACGGAATTAAAGGCGCAAAATTAAATCTTTTGTTTCCGAGTGTCGGTGCTACCGAAAATATAATACTTGCCGCTGTTTGTGCAAATGGGACTACCGAAATAACAGGTTGCGCAAAAGAACCCGAAATAGTTGATTTGGCAAAATTTCTTAAAAAGTCCGGTGCCAAAATCAGCGGAGAGGGAACAGATAGAGTTTATATCGAGGGTGTTTCTTCACTTTACGGTACGGAATATTCAGTTATTCCCGATAGAATAGTTGCGGCAACATATATTTCCTGCGCCGCAATAACCGGTTCGGACATCTATATTGAAGATGTGAATTTGAGTCATTTGGATTCAGTTGTTTCGGCTTTTAAAAGAGCAGGGTGTGAATTTTTTTATAAAAATAATATATTGAATATTAAATCACCAAAGCGGATTAAAGATATAGGAACAATAAAAACTTCGTCATATCCCGATTTTCCGACAGATGCAGGTCCTATGCTTGTTTCGGCTCTTGCTCTTTCGAGCGGAATAACCGAGTCTACCGAAAGTATTTTTGAAACCCGATTCAGATATATAAAAGAGCTTAAAAAAATGGGCGCCGATATACGGCTATACGGTAATACCGCAATAATTAAAGGTGTAAATACACTTTGCGGTGCGGCTTGTGAGTGTACCGACCTGCGTTCAGGTGCAGCACTTGTTACTGCGGCACTTATGGCAGAGGGAACAACTGTAATAAATAAAGCAGAATATATAAAAAGAGGCTACGAGGATATAGTAAGGGATTTAAAAATGCTTGGAGCTGATATAAGAATGAAATAAAGGAAGTGAAACTGTGGAAAACGAAAATGTTGCAATGCGAAGAAAAGCCAGAGTAAAAAAGGCAAGACTTAAGCATCTTAAAATAGGTTTTTTGGTATTTTTGATTTTAGCAATACTTATCGGTGTAACGCTTTCACTCACGGTTTTGTTTCCGATAAAGCAAATTAATGTTTCGGGAAGCGGTATTTATTCGGAAGCCGAGCTTATAAAAGCGAGTAAGGCAGAGGGAAAAAATCTGTTTACCGTTTCAAAAAAGCAGTTGGAATCCAATTTGCAAAAGGCTTTGCCGTTTGTAGACAATATTAATATTTCAAGGAAGATGCCCGATACATTGAATATTGAAATTACCGATGCGGCAGAGTATGCAGCATACAACCTGAAAGGAAAATTTTATACGGTGAGCGAAAAAGGAATTGTACTCAAGGCATATTCAGCGCTCCCCGAAAACACATTTGAAATAAAAGCAGAAGGTATAACCTGTAAATTGGGAAATTCTGTTGAGTTTGAAAATAAAAAGACAGAAGAAACAGTTGATACACTTATAAAGGAGTTAAACAAAAAAAATATAAATATAGATTATATTGATGTTTCAAATTTAAGCGGTATAGAG
>JAZLFV010000107.1:0-4413 GCA_045615965.1 Acutalibacteraceae bacterium | reverse complement strand
TAAGCGGCAATTGGCTTCATCGTAGAACCCGGCTGGCGTATTGCATCGGTAGCTCTGTTAAAACCACTCATACCTAAATTAACTGTTTTTGTACCAATTCCGCCTGCCATACCGAGCACATGACCGTTATAATCCATTATTGTAAATGCACCCTGAAGAGCATTGCCGTCTTTGCCTTTAATACCGTAAGTATCGGAATTATTGAATACAGTTTCAACTGCGGTTTGAATTGACGTGTCTAATGTTGTATAAATTTTATACCCACCGTTATAAAAATCTTCTGCAGCATGTCTTTCTTCATAATTATATTTTTCGCCAATATCCTTTGTGACTTGCCTTATTAAAGCATCAACAAAATAAGAATTTATTTCGCTTTCATTTAGATTTTCTCTTGTTGCAAGAATATTCAGCTCTTCTTTTAAAGCGTTATTATATTCTTTTTTTGTTATTAAGCCCTGGGATTTCATTTCAGAAAGCACAGTTTCACGGCGCTTCTTATTGGCTTCGGGATTATCATCCGGTGCATATTCACTCGGACTTTTTGTAATTGCCGCCAAGGAAGCACATTCCAAAAGGGTTAAATCCTTTACATCCTTGCCGAAATAATAATTTGCCGCAACGCCGACACCGTACATACCGTGACCCATTGCTATTGTGTTTAAGTATGACTCTATTATTGTATCCTTGGCATAATGACTTTCGAGGTATCTGGCACGCATTATTTCTCTTACCTTACGGCTGGCACGTTGTTCATCATCTCTGGTAAGATTTTTTACAAGCTGCTGAGTGATTGTTGAACCGCCCTGATTGCTATCGTAAAAATGAAAGAACATATTTGCAAATGCGGCAGTTGTTCGTTTCCAATCGACACCGTAATGAGAATAAAACCTCTTATCTTCTATCGCAACAAAGGCATCAACTAAGTTTTGAGGTATTCCTTCATATCCTTCTTCATTTTTTTTAGCCGCATCCGGGTCATATGGAGTCCAAACACGGTTAAATTCACCGTGAAGCCGCTGATATTCGGTAAACTCACCGGTTTCAGCGTTTTTAACATAAATAGTTGTTGTAAAATTCAGAAGAGAATTATTATCCAATTGCAGGCGTTGCTTTATCTCTTCAGAATCCTCTGTCCAGGTCAAAACATATACCCAAAGTGCACCGAAAAGTATTCCGACTGTTATTATACCAACAAGAAAAATTGAAAGGAAAACTTTAAGAATTTTTTGTTTTACACTTGTTTTGTGTTTGCGCTCTTTTCTTGCGGCAGCATCGGTTGATTTAGAGGAAAAGCTGTTTAAATCAAGTGTTTGTTCATTTTCCGATTCATCAAAATCAAAACCGTTATTTAAATTATCATTCAAACACACACACCTCTTTAAATAGATAGTAAAATACCGAAGATATTATAATACAAAAATTGTAATTTTAACAGTTACAATATTTTTACATTTACTAAAACGAAAAATTCAGTCTTGAAAGATTTGCAAATAATGGTATAATATTTAGTGTAATAAAATAAGGAAGTGATTAAAGCTTGGAAAACGATGCGGTTTCTGCAGGAGTTAAGCTCGGTGGATTATTCGGTACTGCCGATATAAAAATACTTATATGCTATATTTTAAATGCCATAGATGAGCCTGTTCCGGCAAGTCTGCTTGTGAATGAGCTTCATTTAGAAGGTATTGCAAATGGATTTGAGGTAAGCGATGCTATTGTAAATCTTGCAAGTAACGGCCATATACGGCTTACCGATTCTTCAGACGATAAGTATGAAATAACCGAAAAAGGCAAAATTACTGCAGATACCCTTAAGAGCTCACTTTCATACAATGTAAGAGATAGGGCGTTTGCCATAACGGTTAAAATGTTATCAAGGCTTAAAAACATTGAACAAACAAGCTTTGAGATAGTTTACGAAAACAGTATACCGTATATAATTTGCTCGGTTATTGACGGTGATTTACCCTTGATGAGTATTAAATTGCTTTTATCTGATGCAAATCAGTCAACGGCAATCAAGGAAAGGTTTCTTGAAAATCCGGCAGAGTTATATAAAACGGTTATAGATAAGCTTACGAAATAACAAAAAAATATATTTTAAGCAGCGGATAATACATCAGTATATCACCGCTGCTTATTTTTTATTCATTATATGAATATGTAGGTACGATAGATTTTACGATGGCTCTTATATCGGAGTTATCGTCTGCCATTTTCGATTTGAGCTCATCCAGTATATTAATAAAATTATTTTCATCGAAGCTTATGGGCTTTCCTATGTGGATAAGACGGTTTTCTGTGCGTTTAAGTCCTTCCTCGGCGAGAAGCTTTTCCTCATACATTTTTTCGCCGGGTCTAAGTCCTGTAAATTCTATTTTAATATCAATGTAGGGTTCAAGACCTGAAAGCCTTATAAGATTCTCCGCCAAATCAAGAATTTTCACCGGCTCGCCCATATCAAGCACAAAGATTTCTCCGCCTTTTGCGGTTGCGCCTGCCTGAAGTACAAGGGAAACGGCTTCAGGAATAGTCATAAAATATCTGATAATATTAGGGTCGGTTACGGTAACCGGTCCGCCTTTTTCAATCTGCTTTTTAAAGAGCGGAATAACCGAACCGTTTGAACCTAAAACATTTCCAAACCGAACAGCAACAAATTCGGTGCTTGAACGAGAGTTAAAATATTGCACTACCATTTCGCAAATTCGTTTACTGGCACCCATAATATTTGTCGGATTAACTGCTTTATCTGTGGAAATAAGCACAAACCTTTTAACACCGTATTTATCTGCACAGGAAGCCACATTAAATGTTCCGAAAACATTATTCTTTATAGATTCATTTGGGCTGTCTTCCATAAGCGGAACATGCTTGTGTGCTGCCGCATGGAATACAAATTGCGGCTTATATTTTTCAAAAACGGCATTCAACCTGTTAATATCCCTTACAGAACCTATGAGGGTTGTAAGATTAAGCTCCGGATAGCTTCTTAAAAGCTCATTTTGAATATCATAGGCATTATTTTCATATATATCAAATATAATGAGCCTTTCGGGAGTGTGACTTGCAATCTGCCTGCAAAGCTCACTTCCGATAGAACCGCCGCCGCCCGTTACAAGAACGGTATGACCGTTTACATAATCAAGGACTTTATTTACCTTAATATCAATCGGGTCTCTACCCAAAAGGTCTTCAATCTGAACTTCACGAAGGCTTGCCGAATTAACCTCCTGCGGATTCTCTATAATTTGGAAATAAGAGGGTAACACCCTGACTTTACATCCGGTTTTTTGGCAAAAATTAAGAATTGCGGATTTACGGCTTGAAGGGCAAGTAGGAATGGCAAATACTATTATATCAATATTATATTTTTTAGCCGCCGAAACAATCTGGTCAGAGCCACCGACAACTTTAACACCTGAAATCAAAAGACCTTTCTTGTGTGGGTCATCATCAATAATACATTCAACGCTGCAACCGCTGTGCTTTGAATTCTTCTTTATATCGCTTACAAGCATACTTCCGGCTGAGCCGCCGCCGATAACCATAACATTTCCTCTTAAATTATTATCGGAAACACTAATAATTTTTTGGCGCTTATAAATTACACCTCTGAGTATCGTCATTAAAGAAAAAGTAACGAAAGCAATCAAAACACAGCTTTCCAAATCAAAGGGTTTATCGTTTTCCAAAACAGCCGAATGAACGGTATAAAGCAACGCCGAAGCAACAAAAGAAACCACAAACAATCGTGCATAATCCAGCAAATCGGCAAATTCCCACATAATGCTGTAAACATTGAATATATATGCTATAAGTAAAACAATAGACGGATATATTGCAAAAGAAAATTCAAGAACAAAAGGTTTGGCGGTAAAAGTTTTTATATTTTCGGTACAAACCAAAATAACAAAAACCGACAAAACCGATATCAAGTAATCCGCAAAAACAAAACACAATTTTTTTGAAAGACTCTTCATTTGAATTCCCCACAAGATTAAAAATTATTAATAATCCAACCAAATCAGCATCACACCGATTAATTATAACATATAATTTTTACAAAATCAAATATTAAAATTAAAAATCTGATTATCGCCTCTATTACCTGCTTAATTTACAAATTCAAGACATCTTCCAAAACAACACTTCCATGCAAAGAAATAAAATCATTGTTTTGGGAAGAAACCGCTTTTAATATTCCTCCTTTTTGCCTTAAAACAATTTCGGTATCATTTTTTTCGTTTCTTGTAAGATAAGCGCAAACGGCACAGCTTCCGCTGGCACACGAGTTCTCATAAAATAAAGTATTGCAATCTTTAACATAAACAATGGGGCAAAGCGTTTCATTATTTTTATCATAAATCATAAATCCCATTGCAGAAACAGAAAGCTCATTTGCATATTTTT
>JAZLFV010000106.1:0-21340 GCA_045615965.1 Acutalibacteraceae bacterium | reverse complement strand
CCTTTACCCTGTCTATATCCTGAGCAGGTATTCCGACACCCGTATCCTTAACAACAATTTTAACGCAACCGTCTTCTTTCGTTTCGGTTACAAGCACAAGGCCGCCCTTTTCGGTATATTTTACGGCGTTATCTATAATATTAATACTCACCTGTTTTAATCTGTCTGGGTCGCCTGACACTATACTTCCTTCAGACGGGCTATTATAAACAATTTTAACGCCTTGCTGTTTTGCAAGCTCAACATACATATCGACTGCTTCAAAAAGCTTATCCGATACGCTTATCGGGCGTGCATTAAGCGAAAGTCTGCCTGATTGCATACGGGAAAAATCGAGCAGTTCTTCAACGAGATTTGAAAGCCTTTCCGCTTCGCTTAAAACAACATCAAGACCCCTGCCTACAAGCTCTTCGTCTGTTCCCAGCGACATTTTCGCCGTTTCGCCCCAGCCTCTGATTGCAGTCAGCGGTGTGCGAAGCTCGTGAGAAACAGATGAAATAAAATCGTTCTTCATGGTTTCTGCCTGGTCAAGCTCGCTCGCCATATAATTAATCGTATCACAAAGCTCGCCGATTTCATCGTTTTGCATATGGCTGATTTTACTTTTAAAATCACCCATTGCTATTTTTCTTGCCGTATTGCTTACTTCCCGTATCGGCTTTACTATTGACTTTATGAAGAATCTTCCCGATATAACGCATATCGCAATGACTATAATCGCAAAAACAAATACTATAAGTATGGAAATAAACATTTGGTTATATGTTGCTTTAAGCGAAGTCACCCAACGGTATGCACCTACATATTCGCCCTCCGAATCGTATACGGCGGTTGTGCATGCCAAAATGCGTTCTCCGTCTGAATTTTTGCCGTTATATTCGCCTTTCCTGCTTTTGGACTTAATTGCCTCTTTATAATCCGGCATATTTTTATCCTGAAAAACAAATCCGGTTGTTGAAAGAATCATTTTTCCGCTTGAATTGAATATTTGAACTTCAATATTGTTTTTATAGGCAAAAGAATCTGAAACAGCCATTGCGACATCGCCGAAATTATCCTTATCGGTTGAATCGAGAACCGAAAAATCATCAGCATAATCGTTGCCGGCAGACTTAACCCTTTCTAAATATACAGATGAAAGAAATGCGGAAAGCAAAACCGAAACTATGATAACAAAAATCATAACAAGCAAAAAAACATTTGCAAACCAACGCTCGGATATGCTTTTAAACTTAATTTCAAAATCCATTTTGCTTTCCTCCTTTCAAAAATTCATTAATCTTCAGATATTACTGTTTTTCAGGTATTCCATTTATAACCCATACCCCAAACAGTTACCAAATGCTTGGGCATAGATGGGTCGTCTTCTATTTTCATACGAAGGCGTCTTATGTTTACATCAACAATTTTTTCTTCACCGAAATAACTTCCGCCCCAAACCTCTTTTAATATTTCCTCACGCATAAGAGCTTCATCGTGATGATTGAAAAAATATTCAATCATCTGAAATTCAACCTGCGTAAGCTCAATATTTTTTCCGCTTTTTGTAAGCGTTCTTCTGCGGAGGTCTAACACAAATTCACCGCATACAAGGCGATTTGAATCTGTGGTTGCTTTTTCACCTTGAAGTGTTACCCGCCTGTAAAGCGAATCAACTCGTGCAAGCAGCTCGGCAGGAGAAAACGGCTTTGTTATATAATCGTCTGCACCGGTCATAAGCCCGCTTATTTTATCCATTTCCTGCGATTTTGCGGTAAGCATTATAATTCCGATTGATTTATTGGTTTTTCTTATTTCTTTGCAAACATCAATACCGCTTATGCCCGGCATCATAATATCAAGCAGAGCAATATCAAAGCCTATTAAATCTGTGTTGTAAATTTCGAGAGCCTCTTCGCCGTTGGCGGCAAGGGTTGTTTCATATCCTGCCCTTTGAAGATTAATTGCCTCGAATTCTCTTATGGGTGCTTCATCTTCAACTATGAGTATTCTTTTCATCCTTATAACCTCCAAAAACCTTTAAAAGCTATCGGTACTGATAATAGTTTCTAATTCTTCCTTGCTTAAAGAAAGATTACCTGAATATTCCGAAGCTTCGGCAATAAATACCGTATCTCCTTTTACGCAAAGCTTTGTTCCGCTTTGCTTATCTTCATCATAATCGGATTTGGAAATCGCTTTAAATGTGATTATTTTTTCTCCCGATTCGCCGGTCTCGGAATCGTACACATAAATCGTTCTTGTGCGCTTATCGGTGTTTTTAAGCACCGAAATATTATTTATCCACCTTTTCGGAACATTGATGCTGTAACCGTCTACCGTATTCACAATGGAAACCTGCTTTAATGTGAGCGCTTCTCCGCCGAACGAACACCAGTTGGTATAATATATTTTTTCCTCCGACTGTTTATCTGCACACGGTATTGCGGAGGCGATTGGGATTTCAAATATACCATCGTTATTTACATCGGCAAAGCCTATTGTTGACGACCTTACCGTGGTTATGTTCTCCATCGTATTTTCACTATCGAGCAGCGGATTTTTAAGCTCCCCGTCTGCCATAAACAAAACCTCTGTTACTGCGCCTATACCTTTGATTTCATCTATATAAACTGCCGGCTTTCCGGTTGACAGAGTTGAAAGCTCAAACTTTTCAACCGTTTTTACCATTCCGTCAAGCATACAACCCGTAACCTGTGTAACTCCGCTTTCAGACAGCTTGTAAACACCCGCTTTATTGGTTGATTCCTTTGTGTTCAACTCTTGAATAAGTATTTCGTTATCGCCGTTTTCATCTAAATCGCAACAGATGAAGTTCGTATAATTCTGAAGCATACGCTGACTTAAACGCTTTTTGGAAAATTTATAAATCGCAAGACTTTTTTCGCTTCCGGCATATATTTCCCAGCCAATAGTTATTTCCTTAATGCCGTCACCGTCAATATCAATAAAATCCACTCTTTCTATACCGGATGCTTCAACCTTGTTATCATCAACCGATTTATATTTCTTGCCGGATTTAAGAAGCATATTTATGTGCATAAATGTTTGTTCGCCGTCTGTTGTGCTGTAAAAGGCAAAAGCCTCTTTTATTCCGTCACCGTCAAGGTCGTTTGTAACAACAGCGCTTTTTATATCGCCAACCGATGGATATTTAAGTGTAAATTCGCCCTTAATGCTTTCTATAAGCGCCTGCTGAATCGGATAAAGCTCGCCGGTAAGCCTGGGAGGAGTTAAAAGCTTTTCCGTATTTACAGCGTAAAAATCGCACCCGCAAAGACAAAGGCATATTGTTATGCAAATTAAAAATGTAATAAGCCTTTTCACTTAAATTTCCTCCTTTCGGTCATAATGGTCGATTTTATCTTTACATACAAAGCCATTATACCACAGTCATTGCAAAATTTAAAGCATTTTTTATCTATTTTGTTATATTTATTAATATATTACAGAACAGCACAATTAAGGCGGCAGGAAAAGTGTTGTTTTTCTCTGCCGCCTTAATTTAAAACAGTAATTTAAATTATAAAACCTCTTTAAAATACAAACCCCTTGTAAAGTCGCCCTTAGGCGCACCTCCGCTTTTATATTGCCGTATAATTTCTTCCGCTTCTTTGCTTTTTTCGGTTGTGAAAGAAAGAATAATAAAGTCGGTGTTTTTTATACCGTTTAGCTTATCTGCAAGATAAAGCGGCTTTGAATTGAGCATTTCCGAAAAATTGCCTCTGCAGACAATCGGAAATTTTGTTTCCGTACGGTCGGTTATAAAGCCGTTTTTATCGCAGTCTTTACAGCTTCGCCCGTTTTTTAACGGACAGTTTTTAAAAGCCATCAGCGGCAATCTGCCGTAGGCAAAAATGCCTTTTTTAACCCGAGCTTTAAAGTGCGAAACACATTTAACCGACATTTCTGCGCTTAATGTTATACCGCTTATTTGAAGCCCTGCAAGTACATCTGCAGTATGCTCATTTAAAACATTAAGACCTATATCGCCTACAACCTCAAAGCTCTCTTCCTTTGCGAGCGAAATTGCCGAAAGCGTACCGCAAAAAGCAGTATTTATGCCGTTCTGCTTTGCTTTTCTGAGTCTTGCTCTGATAAGCTCCTCATTTTCCGTAAACCTCGGCATTTTTACGGCTTTTTTAATATCAACCGGCAGATTTTCTCCTGACTTTTCAAGCGGAATTATTAGTAAATTTATATCCTTTAAATTTTGCGGTATTTCTGAAATATTATAAAACTCCGCATATATTTCGGGCGTTTTATTATGTAAAATATCGTATATTTCCGCATCCTTTTCATAAACTTTTTTAGGCGGAATTTCAGAGTATAGCTCGCCTAATCTCTCGGCGGTTTTTCGCCTTAATTCGTTTATTTCACGGTTTGAAACAAAAAGGTTTTCGCCAAGCTCTACCGTTATATTTTCTGCAAAATACGGCGTTCCGCCAAGCTTTGAAAGCATATCTGAAACGCTCTGCTTTGATGCCGGTATACTTTTTGCCGGTTGCGGCGCTTCGCCCAAAACAGATGCCGTAAATCCGCCTGCCGAAAATATTAACTCCATAGGCTCATTTTCCATTATGCATACTTTAATATCAAGCGGAATTTTCTGCCTTTCGCCTCTGTAAAGTGAATGTAAAAAGGCATAAGTTTCTTTTGATTTTTCGGCATCGTCAGCCGTTCTTATTCCGAACATATCTTTACCCAAATTGTCGGTAAAATATCCGTCTGTAAAGCCGGAGCGTGAAAAGACATTTCTTAAAACCGTATTTAATTTTTCATCTGTTTTGCCGTTATCTACCGCACTTCTGCAAGCCGATACAGCGGCGGCAGTATATTCAGGACGCTTCATTCTGCCTTCAATTTTGAGCGAAGTCACGCCCATATTTTCAAGCTCGTTTATATGCTCTAAAAGGGATAAATCTTTAAGACTTAAATCGTAACCCGTGCCGTTTTTAACCGAAAAAGGAAGCCTGCACGGTCCGGCGCAAAGACCTCGGTTTCCGCTTCTCGCACCCAAAACAGAGGATAAAAGGCATTGCCCCGAAAGGCACATACAAAGCGCCCCGTGAACAAAAACCTCGACCTCCATATCAAGCTTTTTTGCCTCTTTGCAAAGAGAGATAAGCTCGGCTTTGCTCATCTCTCTTGCCGGAACAATCCTGCAAAAGCCTGCATTTTTAAGGATTTTTAAGGCAGACGGAGAATTAACCGACATCTGGGTTGAAGCGTGAAGCTTTATTTCGGGAAATTTAAGACGAATAAGGCGTGCAAGCCCTAAATCGCTTACAATAAGCCCGTCTATTCCGCATAAATATGCCTGCTTTGCAACATTTAAAGCCGCCTGGATTTCGCTGTCTTTAACGGCGATGTTAAGGGTAAGATACGCCTTAACCTCATTAATATGGCAATATTTTACCGCTTCCTTCATTGTATCGAATGTGAAGTTTTCGGCATTTCTGCGTGCGCTGAATTCGGTATGACCGAAATAAACGGCATCGGCTCCGCTTCGTACTGCGGCAACAAGCGATTCAAAAGAGCCTACAGGAGCTAAAACCTCAGGTTTATCAAACATCATAAGGCTATCCCCTCATTGTACGCATAGAGTTCAAAACAGCAATAACAAGCACACCTGCATCGGCAAATGCGGCAAACCACATAATGTGAGGTACGGAAAGTGCCGAAAGAAGCAAAACCGCAAGCTTTATGCCGATTGAAAAAATAATATTCTCTTTGGCTATGCGCACGGCTTTTTTAGATATTTTAAGCAATGCCGGCAATTTGCCTATGTTATCGTCCATAATAACTATGTCTGCAGTTGAAACGGCGGCATCGCTGCCGAGTGCCCCCATAGCTATGCCGATATCAGCCCTTGCAAGCACGGGAGCATCATTTATGCCGTCACCCGAAAATGCCGTGACTTTTCCGCTTTTCATAAGCTTTTCAACCTCTGCCACCTTATCGGCAGGGAGCAAAGCGGACTTATATTCGTCAATCTTTATTGCATTCGCAACCGCCTTTGCGGTCGATTCGCTGTCACCCGTAAGCATAACGGTTTTAATATTCTTCTCTTTAAGCGCTTCTATACAGGATACCGTTTGCGGTTTTATTTTATCCGAAATAACGATATGTCCGCCGTATATTCCGCCGAAAGCGATATGAACAACCGTTCCTATATCATCGTCACAGCTTCTGTATTCTATGCCTGCTTTTTCCATAAGCTTTGCGCTGCCGACATATATATCCTTTTGGCCTATCTTTGCGGTTATGCCCTCTCCGGAAGCCTCCGAAACATCAGCAACGCCGTAAATTTCTTTGCCGCCGTGTTGGGCAATTATGGAGAGTGCTATCGGGTGGGTTGAATACTGCTCGGCAGAGGCTGCGAGCTTTAAAAGCTCAGCTTCGCTGATTTTTTCGGGATGGACCGCCGTGACCTCAAAGCTTCCCTTTGTAAGGGTTCCCGTTTTATCAAAGGCTATCGCATCCAGCTTCGCAAATTTTTCAAGACCGTCAGAGCCTTTTACAAGAATTCCTTTTCTTGAAGCTGTGCCGATTGCACCGAAAAAGCTTATCGGTATCGAAACAACAAGCGCACATGGGCAGGAAATTACCAAAACCGTAAGCGCAGAATAAATGTGCTTGCTTAAATTTCCGTCAAAAACCGAAGGAACTATGGCAATAAGCAGAGCTATTATAACAACAACCGGTGTATAAATTTTGGCAAATCTCGTTATGAACTTCTCTGCCTTTGCTTTTTTATCGTTTGAGCTTTTTATAAGCTCCAATATCTTTGAAGCGGTGGAATTTTCAAGTGTATGTGTGGTTTTGATTTTTATAAGCGATGTTAAATTTACCGTTCCGCTATATACATTTTCATTAGGATTAACCGTTTTAGGCGTGGCTTCACCCGTAACGGCAGAGGTATCTATTTTTGTTTCGGAATCAAGCAAAATTCCGTCAAGCGGTATTCTCTCGCCGGGCTTTACAATAACCGTTTCGCCTATCTTAACATCCTTTGCGTCTACTGTTATTTCATTTCCCCCACGCAAAACAGTCGCCTTATCGGCGCAAATGCTTAAAAGCTCTTTAAGCGCCTTTTCGTTTTTGTCCTTTGCCGTTTCTTCAAAGGTTTCTCCTATGATAAAAAAGAGCATAACAAATGTGGCTTCGGGGTAATCTCCCGTAAAAATCGCACCGAGTGTTGCCACGCTCATTAAAAATTCTTCTGCAAGCAGTTTCCCTTTGAAAAGCTTTTCCGCCGCCTCAAACAAAACCTCATATCCTACAACGATATAAGACGGCAAAAACATTAACGCCTTGCCCCACTCCGCCACATCGGGAAATAAAAATTTTTCCGTAATTACCGCAGCAAGCAAAAGCAGCGCCGATAAAACCGCTTTTATTATGTTTTCTTTTCGTTCACTCATAATTTCACTTTCCGTATAATCCGTATAATCGTTTAATTTGCTCTAATTATAATGTAGTACAAAAGATATGTCAAGATTACTGATATTGTTGCATATCTATTTAAAATAATACTTGATATTTTTTAAGTTTAGTAATAAAATAGTATAAAAGAGGTGTTGAATATGGATGATAAGACTATGATGTTCTCGATAGGAGACCAAACCGAGCAGGAAATCCGAAGCATTCTTATTAATGTTTACGATGCTTTAAAGGAAAAGGGCTATAACCCCATAAATCAGATTGTAGGCTATATTTTATCTGAAGACCCAACCTATATCACAACTCATAACAATGCACGAAATCTTATCAGGCATATTGATAGGGATACTTTGCTCAAATACCTTGTAAAATACTATATTTCAAACTGATAATTTTATGAATTGTTATAACCGCCGGCTGTTTGCAGTCGGTGGCTTTTTTATGTACAAAAGGCAAACACCTGCCTGAAAAATCAAGCAAGTGTTTGTTTTATTTTTTATTTTAAATTTTAAACAATAAATCTCCGTATGTGGGATACGGCCAAATTTCACGAGGTACAAGAGTTTCGGCTATATCGGATATTCTTCTTGCATCCTCCATAACATCCAATACTTCCGATTTATAATATTCGGCACATTTTGCCGTTTCGGATATGCCCTGTGCCGTTTCAACCTTTTTATCAAGCACCGTTACAAGCTCAAAAATCTCATCATAGCAATCTGAAAGTGTATCAATTACATTTATCTGCGCTTTTGTAGGCGCTTTTCCAAGTGCCTCTTTTTTCATCTTTGCACTCTTGCAGAAATCACCTATCGCCCTTGATACAGCCGGCATAATATCACGCTTTATCATTTCGCTTAAGGTAAGCGCTTCTATATGTACGGTTTTTGCATAAGTTTCAAGGCTTATATCGGCACGGCATTTAAGCTCGGCTTCATTAAATACGCCGTAGCGTTCGAAGAGCTCTATATTTTTAGTATCGCAAAGATGCGCCACCGCTTCGGGAGTGGATTTTAAATTTAAAAGCCCTCTCCTTTTAGCTTCTTCCTGCCATTCTTCGGAATATCCGTCACCGTTAAATATAATTCTTTTGTGGTCGTGAAGCGACTCCCTTATTATTGAAGTAACCTCCGATTGGAAATCGTCCGATTTTTCAAGCCTATCTGCAAACTCGCAAAAAACATCTGCCATCATTGTGTTAAGCATCACATTTACATCAGAAATCGAAGATGCCGAGCCTAACATTCTGAACTCAAATTTATTTCCCGTAAAAGCAAAAGGTGATGTGCGGTTGCGGTCGGTATTATCCTTTTTTATTGTTGCGATAATTTCCGTGCCCATCTTCATATTAACCTTATGCTTATCGTTATGGCGAATTCCGTTTTCAACCGCTTCCAAAATCTCGGTTAATTCTTCGCCCAAAAACATTGAAATTATTGCCGGAGGAGCCTCTGCGCCGCCTAAACGGTGGTCATTTCCTGCGGTTGCAACCGAAATACGAAGCAAATCCTGATGTGTATCTACCGCCTTGATTACCGCCGCAAGGCATAATAAGAAAATAAGGTTTTCGCTTGGATTTTTGCCCGGCTTCAAAAGATTTATTCCCGTATCGGTAGCAAGTGACCAGTTATTGTGCTTGCCGCTTCCGTTTACGCCTTTAAACGGTTTTTCGTGCAAAAGGCAAACAAGACCATGCTTATCGGCAATTTTTTTCATAAGCTCCATAGTAAGCTGATTATGGTCGGCGGCAATATTGGTGGTAGTAAAAATAGGTGCTAATTCGTGCTGAGCCGGAGCAGATTCATTATGTTCTGTTTTTGCAAAAACGCCTAATTTCCAAAGCTCTTTATCAAGCTCCCTCATAAATGCGGCAATACGGGGCTTTATAACGCCAAAGTAATGGTCGTGCATTTCCTGACCCTTTGGGGGAACGGCACCCGTTAAAGTTCTTCCGCAATAAATAAGGTCCGGACGTTTTTCAAAAAGTTTTTTGTCAACTAAAAAGTATTCCTGCTCAGGGCCTGCCGTTGTACGCACACTCTTAACATCCGACATACCGAAAAGCTTTACGATACGAAGCGCCTGCTTTGAAACGGCATCCATACTGCGCAAAAGCGGAGTCTTTTGGTCAAGCGCTTCTCCGCCGTATGAACAAAAAGCCGTTGGTATGCAAAGCGTATTTTCCTTAACAAATGCAAACGAGCTTGGGTCCCAAGCGGTATATCCTCTCGCTTCAAATGTTGCACGAAGTCCGCCGGACGGAAAAGATGAAGCATCCGGCTCGCCCTTTATAAGCTCCTTGCCCGAAAAATCCATAATAATTTTACCGTTTGGCGTAGGAGCTATAAAGCTATCGTGCTTTTCTGCCGTAATCCCAGTCATCGGCTGAAACCAATGCGTAAAATGGGTTGCTCCTTTTTCAATTGCCCAATCCTTCATGGCACCTGCAACGGTATCGGCAATAGACTGGTCGATACTGTTGCCCGAAACTATAGCATCGTGCAAAAGCATATATGTTTCCTTGGGCAATCTTTCTTTCATTACCGCATCACCGAAAACATTATCTCCGAAAATCTCATTTATTTTTTTATCCACAGAAATTCCTCCGAAAATTAATAACAGAATATATTATAGTCGATTTTAATGTTTTGTCAATTTGGAGGGAAAAAAGATTATAACTTTAAATTTTTTTGAAAATTTAAAGAAATAGTTTAGTATATGCCCTTTATGGCTTAATAAAATTAAGTTATTATGCTGACATTATTAGCCATAGCCTTTAAATAACTTCCCCAATAAAAACAATCTGCTATCGAAAGTTCAGTACTGTCGCAATTTTCTATTATATAAACGAAGTCACTCCTTGTAAGCCCTGTTTCCTTGATTTTATTAAACGCCGAATTAAGAATATTATATTTTAAAACACGGTCGTTTGTATTGCTTAATTTTTCAGTTACATCTATGCCCGTAAGACGCATATTTTCGCCGGAGTCGTTAATTTCAATTCCGCCTATGCGGTCTATGAGTCCTGATAAAAGCGAATATTCGGCATAAATATTATAATCAATCGAATATCCGCAATATTCATTCTTTAAATCATTACAATCGGAAATAGGAATAACGGTTATCCCCGTTTTTAAAAAATTAAGATAAAAAAGTATTCCGCTTTTATCGGGCATTCTCACCAAGATACCGCAATTTACCGGTGTTGCCGCCGTGTACGGCTCGTCTGGTTTGGTATCGTTTGCCTGCTTTGTTTTTTTACCCTCCTTATTTGTAAGGTAGGCATAAGAGCCGCCCACAAACAGAATTGTACAAATTAAGAATGTTAATGTTCCTTTTAAAATATTCTTTTTCATAAAAAATCACCCGTTTTGTATTTTTTTACAAAACGGATGATTTATTCTTAAAATTACTTTAATTCTGCAACGGTAACACCAGCTTCGCCCTCGCCGAAAACGCCCAAGCGGTAAGATTTTATACTTTTATGTCCTTTTAAATAACCATGCACCGCTTTGCGAAGTGCCCCTGTGCCTTTACCGTGGATTACCGTAACCGTTGTGATTCCCGATAAAACCGCACTATCTATATATCGGTCAAGTTCCATTATGGCCTCATCGCTTGCCATACCTCTTAAATCAATTTCGCCCTTGACCTCCATTTCCATCTTTGATTTTATGCCGGTTACATTTCTTGTTTTCTTAGCTTCGGTGGATTTGCCGCCTTTTTTAATATAAAGGTCATCAAAGGAAACCCACATTTTCATAGAACCCGAAGAAACCTGCGCACGCTTTTTTCTTTCGTCTGTATCAAGCACCGTTGCATCACGGTTTATAGAAGAAATTATAACAACATCGCCCTTATGCGGCGTACCTTTAATTTTTTCACCCGCAATTTTATTTTCAATCGGGTCGGCTTTTTCCTCAAGCTCGTTTATTGATTTTTTATAAAGCTTTCTTGCGTTTTCGAGCATATCCGAAGCATTATTCGCATTAAAGCTTTTTTTCATTTCTTCAAGCTCGTTTAAAAGCGCCGCAGAACGGTTTCTGGCATCATCAACTATAAAAGATGCCTTCTTTCGGCTTTCTTCAACTATTTTCTGCTTGGTTAAATTCAGCTCATTTTCAATATTATCATACCGTTTTTTAGAGGCTTCTATTTCAGATTTCAGCCTTTGCGCTTCTATTCTTTCCTGCTCGGCTTTCTTGCGCTCGCTCTCCAGCTCGCCCGCAAGCCTTTCAAACCGAATGTCCTCCTCGCTTAACTGACCCTTGGCAATTTCTATAATGGTATCATCAAGCCCTAATTTTTTTGAAATAGCAAAGGCGTTTGAAGAGCCCGGTATACCTATAATTAAATTATATGTGGGTCGGAGCGTTTCGACATCAAATTCGCAGGCGGCATTTTGAACTCTATAGGAATCTATTGCATAGGTTTTAAGCTCAGGATAATGTGTTGTTGCCACGGTTTTTACACCGTTTTCCGCAAGGCGCATAAGAATGGACTTTGCTATTGCCGCACCCTCTATCGGGTCTGTTCCGGCGCAAAGCTCATCAAGTAAAACAAGAGAATTATCGTTGCTTTGCTCAAGAATGGAAATAATATTTACCATATGGGATGAAAATGTTGAAAGCGATTGTTCGATTGACTGTTCATCTCCGATATCGGCAAATACACGGTCGAAAACAGCAATCTCGCTGCCGTCATCAACCGGAACGGCAAGTCCGCACATTGCCATAAGGCAAAAAAGCCCTACTGTTTTAAGCGTTACGGTTTTACCGCCCGTATTAGGTCCCGTTATAACAAGAGTATCGTAATCTTTGCCAACGCCCACCGTTACGGGTACAACCTTTTTCCCGTTTATAAGCGGATGTCTTGCCCTTTTAAGATATACTATCCCGTTTTTATTAAGCTTAGGAAAATTTCCGCCGATTTTAAAAGCATACCTCGCCTTTGCAAAAATAAGGTCAAGCTCTATTACCGCCTTAAATGATTTTTTTATTGTATCGGCAAATTCGGCGACTTCGGCAGAAAGCTCGGTTAAAATGCGGTGGATTTCGTCCTGCTCTTTTATTTCGAGTACACGCATTTCGTTATTTGCTTCAACAACGCTCATCGGCTCTATAAATACTGTTGAGCCGGTTGACGATGTATCGTGAACTATTCCGTTTACTTCGCCCTTATGTTCTACCTTTACGGGAACAACATACCGCCCGTCACGCTGAGTTACAATGGCATCCTGCAAATACTTGGTCATCGGACCTCGTACGATTTTTTCAAGTATATCCTTTACCTTTGATGCGCAGGCGGATTTTTTTCGTCTTATATCGTAAAGTGCAGGCGAAGCCTTATCATAAATTTCCTCTTCGGATTTAATTACCGAGTTTATCCTATCTTCCAAATGCTTGTTAGGGAATAAATCATCAAAATATTTATCAATAAGCATTTCTCCGCTGCCTGAGGAATTGTTTCGCCAATCCTTTGCATTGCGTACAACACGAAGCAGGTCGGCAACCGATAAAAGCTCCCGTATAGAAAGAGCGGCTTCGATTTTACACCTTTCAAGTACTGACGGAATATCCTCGTTTGCATAAAAGGACGGCGCCGAAAAGCGTGACATCAAAATATGTGCATTTTCGGTTTCGGCAAGCCTTTTTTCAACCGTTGCAAAATCACCTGACGGCGTTAAGCTCAGTATGTTTTGCTTTGTGATTTCCGAAAGTGCCTCGCCCGAAAGACGCAAAAGCACTTCGTTAAGCTCAAGCTTTTTTGAATGCTTTGAAAAACTGTATTCCATTTGTTTTCCTCATTTTATTTCGTTTAAAAAATCAAGCGTTTTAAACCTGCGTTCGGTTTGGTAAACTATGTATTTTTCGGTTATATCCGAAAGATGCTTTGCGTTTTCTATAGGTATATTAAATGAATATATGCCCGAAAACTTTGAATATACTATATGCCTCATAGCAGTAAGCTCAGTTTTATTTATCGGTATGTTCTTGACTTCTTTATTGCATTTTTCGCAAAAAACCGAGCCGTTAGTGTAATCAAAAAACATTAAACCGCCATCAAAAGCGCCACATCCGTCACATGCAACTAAATTGGGGCAAAATCCCGATATCGAGGCTATGCGAAGCTCGGTTATTGCCTTAATAAGAAAGATATCCTTTGTTCCCTCGGTTAAAAAATTAAGAGAATTAAGTATAAGTCTTAAAAATTCCTCTTTAAAATCTCCGTTTGGTTCAAAAACCAAACAAAGCTCACAAAAATACTGCGAAACGGCAAGAGTTAAAACATCGGAATTTGCGCCGAAAAAAAGCTTTATGGGTGTAGCCTCGGTCACCCTGTATGTACCGCCTTTCTCGGAAAGGCTGAAATTTGAATACGCAAGCAGACCCGTGCCTGCTCCCCGTTTTGATTTTATGCTTTTTGCACCCGAAGCATAGGCTTTTATGATACCGTTATCCTTTGTAAGCACCGTAATCAGACGGTCGGCTTCCCCCATCTTTGTTTCCTTTATTACAAGTCCGTCTGTCACTATCTTCATTAAAGCCGCCCATCTCCTCGTTGCGCTTGTTCACAAAGTTTATATAGTCCTGCGGTTTTCCGCTTATTAAAAATTTAAGCCAATAATCATTTTTGTTCATAACATCATTTCCTTACAAAAATAATTTTTGCCTAATGTTATGAATTATTATAGGAAATAAAAGTTAAATCTATACTATTTAGTCCAGAAAATCCACATCAAGACCTAATGCGTGTATCATTCCACGGTTATTGCGCCAACCCTCTTTTACCTTTATCCAAATTTTCAGATTTGCTTTTATTCCGAAAAATTTTTCAATATCTTCCCGTGCGAGCGAGGCGATTTTTTTAAGAGTTGCGCCCGATTTGCCGATAATAATACCCTTGTGGGAATCCTTTTCGCAAAAAACGGTTGCCTCAACCTCTAAAATAGGCTCTCCGCCCTTGGTGTCACGCTCAAAAAATCTATCAATATCAACAGCTATTCCGTGCGGTATCTCTTTTGCAAGTGAGCGTAACAGCTTTTCTCTTATAATTTCTGCAACCATTACCTTTTCGGATTGGTCGGTAACCTCATCATCGGGAAAGAAGTGCGGCGATTCTTTTTTGAATTTATCTGTCTCTTTTAAGAGGATATCCGTTCCGTTTCCCGTTTTTGCCGAAAGCGGAACAACGGCAGAAAAATCGTAAAGTCCCGAATAAAGCGTGATTATATCTAAAATTTCTTCCTTTTCTTTAAGCAAATCAATCTTATTTATAACAAGAATTGCAGGTATTTTTTTTGACTTGAATTTTTCGATTAGCTCAAGCTCTGCCGCAGGAATGTTATCCTTATCAACTGTAAAATGCGGCTTTGCATCAATTACAAGCAAAGCTATATCAACATCGGCAAGACCGTCATTTACCGCTTTCATCATATTTTCGCCCAATATGTTTTTAGGCTTGTGAAAGCCCGGAGTATCAATAAAGACAAACTGCGTTTCGCCCTTTGTAAGTATTCCCATTATGCGTGTTCTGGTTGTTTGCGGTTTACTTGAAACTATCGAAACCTTTTCGCCCAACAATTTATTTATAAGCGAGGATTTACCGACATTAGACCTGCCCACAACACTTACAAAAACTGATTTTTCGCTCATATATATACCTCTTAAAACCGTTACTTTTTAACCGATAAGCCCATATTATCTAAAATCATATCCTGCTTTTGACGCATTTCTTTTTCTTCCTGCTTGTTGTTTACATGGTCATATCCCAAAAGATGAAGCATTGAATGTACTGTTAAGAAGGCGATTTCACGCTCTATACCGTGACCGTAAAGCTCGGCTTGGTATTTTGCATGGTCAACCGAAATGATAACATCGCCGAGCATTTGTGCGCCGTTTTCGGGATTTATATCATATTCTCCGTTTTCGCCGAGCGGAAACGACAAAACATCGGTGGATTTATCGATATTTCTGAAATCGGCATTCAGCTGCTTTATTTCATCATCACTTACAAAGGTTACATCAATCTGCGCATTTTCGCTGAAGTTTTCCTCTTTTAATACCGCTCTGCAAGCCTTACGCACAAGCGCACGGGTTTCCGCTGTCAGTTTTTCGGATTTGTATTTATTTGTCATATTTACCTTAACGGTCATTTCGTTGTCCGTCCTTTTCATAAGCCTTGATTATATCCTGAACCAATCGGTGCCTTACAACATCCTTTGCGGTAAGCTGTACAGTTTCTATGCCGTCTATATTTTTAAGGATTGATACCGCCTGCTTAAGCCCTGATTTTTTGCCTTCCGGCAGGTCGATTTGCGTAATATCACCCGTAACAACGATTTTAGAATTAAATCCGAGCCTTGTTAAAAACATCTTCATTTGCTCTTTTGTTGTGTTTTGCGCCTCATCAAGAATTATAAAGCTATCGTCAAGCGTTCTGCCTCGCATATATGCAAGCGGAGCCACCTCAATATCGCCTCGCTCATGGCAACGGTTAAAATTTTCCGCACCCATCATATCAAAAAGAGCATCATATAAAGGTCTTAAATAAGGGTCTACCTTTGCCTGCAAATCGCCCGGCAAAAATCCGAGCTTTTCTCCTGCTTCAACTGCCGGACGGGTTAAAATAATGCGGTTTACGGTTTTTGCTCTGAAAGCCGCAACCGCCAAAGCCACCGCCAAATAGGTTTTGCCCGTTCCGGCAGGACCCACGCCGATTGTAACGGTATTTTTCTTTATGGCGTCTATATATTTTTTCTGACCAAGCGTTTTGGCTTTTACCGGTCTGCCCTTTGCCGTAACGCATATAATATCGTCACCCATAAGCTTTTCAATGCCGTTTTCGTTGCCGTCATCAATCATATCCATCACGGCGGTAACCGACTGTTCGGTGATGTTTTCTCCCTTGTTTATCATGGAAACAAGACCCTCGAGCACCTTGGTTGCCCTTATAACCGGCTCTGTATCGCCGCAGATTTTTATATGCCCCGAAAAGGATGTTATGCTTACATTATAGTGCTTTTCAATTCGGTTCACATTTTCATCAAAATTGCCGAAAAGGTCAACAAGCTGTTCTACCCTTTCAATATCAATATATTGCTCAAACAAAGGACTTCACCTCGTTATTATTTTACCATAGTTTTTAAGAGATTGTCAATAATATAGCAATTTTTAAATCACATAAAAAGGCTTTGCCTGCAAAAAGCAAGCAAAGCCTTTTTAATTATTTTATTTGCCCACGAATAATTTTTTAGTTACTTTATTTAACGACAGTAAATACGACACTATAAAACATAAAATAAATGTTAAAACCGAAACCAAAACGGTTATTCCAACACCGTAGTTTTCAAGCGATAATAATTTTTTTACTATTTCTATTCCGAAAACATGCATCATATATATCGGCAAAGTTTTTCCGCTTATGAACATAAAGATTTTGCGGTATTTTTCACAAAATTTTTCTGCATAGCGACTTAATATCCAATAAATACTGAACGATAATCCAATAGAAAATGGTGTAAAATAAGAATTTACATCATATTTAACATCATATACTGCGAAAATAATATCGCTTATTATTGATAATAAACCTATTGCTATCATTAACAATGTTATCTTTTCGTTTTTAGGCAATAGTGAAAGAAAATATCCCCCAACAAAATATATCAAAAAGCCCGATACAAAAGTAAGTCTAATATCAAGCGACAATGACTCAAAATTATTAAAGGGTGAAAAACAAACTAAAAAATTAAGTAGAATATAACCTGCTGCCAGCAACACATAATAAAGAAGCTCTTTTTTACAGCTATTATCGGTAAATTTTTTTATAAATGGGGTAACAGCATAAAGTCCCATTGTCATCCATATATACCATAAATGATAATGACCGTTTGCGGTATTTATCACGACATTTTTTGCAAATCCAAAATTAACTGCACCCACATTTATATAAGAATTCCACACTGCATATAAAAATGACCATACAAGGAAAACTATCGCCAGAGGAAGTATGTATTTTTTCCACATTTTCCTTATGGAAATTTCCCGATTTTTATTTAAAAAATTCGTTCCACTTATCATAACGAATATTGGAACTGCACTATGGCAAATTTGGGTTATCAAGCGATTCCCCAATTTTTCGTTCCCCTTTGCGTGTATGAGTATCACAGCAAAACAAGCCAAAGTTCTTGCCAAATCCATCCAATAGTAATGTGTTTTGGAATCAATAGCCGTTGATTTCTCCACCATAACATATCACATCTATTCTTTCATTTGTTTTCTATTGTAGCGAATTTTTCGCTAAAAGTCAATAGCGGATTTTTCGCTATTTTCATCCCAAAAATCAATAAATAAACGCAAAAAACGGAGGGGTGCATATCAAAATACCTCTCCGTTTTTTTAACAGATTATTATTTATTTTTTAAGAAAAATTGCTTTTTTGGCTTTTTCGGCAATATTTACGGCACGAAGACCAAACTCATCAAGAAGCTTTGCGGCAGGACCTGAATGTCCGAATGTATCGTAAACGCCGAGCTTTAAAACCGGAACGGGATATTCTTCGCTTAAAAGCTCGCTTACGGCAGAACCTAATCCGCCTATTACCGAATGCTCCTCTGCGGTAACAACTGCGCCCGTCTCTTTTGCCGCTTTTAATACTATTTCTCTGTCAAGCGGCTTAATTGTAGCTATATTTATAACCCTTGCGTTTATCCCCTCGGCTTTTAAAATGTCATACGCCTCAAGCGCTTCCTTAACCATAAGACCGGTGGCGATTATTGTTACATCGTTACCCTCTTTAAGCTCAACGCCCTTTCCTATTTCAAACTTATAATCGTCATCAAAAATAACCGGAACAGCAAGTCTGCCGAATCGCATATAAACAGGACCGTCAAGCTCCATAGCGGCAAAAACTGCCTTTTTGGCTTCTGTTTCATCGGCAGGGTTTATTATTGTCATGCCCGGAATTGTGCGCATAAGCGCAATATCCTCACAGCATTGATGTGTAGCGCCGTCTTCACCTACCGAAATTCCTGCGTGGGTAGCGCCTATAATAACATTTAAATGCGGATAACCTATCGAGTTTCTTACCTGCTCAAAGGCTCTGCCTGCGGCAAACATAGCAAAGGAGCTTACTATAACCTTTTTACCGGTTGAGGCAATACCTGCGGCTATGCCCATCATATTCTGCTCCGCTATTCCGCAATCGTAAAATCTATCGGGAAATTCCTTTTTAAACTTACCTGTTTGAGTTGCGGCGGCAAGGTCGGCATCCATTACTATAAAATCATTTCTTATTTTTCCGAGTTCAACAAGTGCATCGCCGTATCCTGCTCTTGTTGCAACACATTTAACTTCTGACATAATTTCTGCCTCCCTTAATTAAGCTTTGCATAGGCGCTTTTAAGCTCTGCCATAGCAACTTCGTATAATTCATCGTTAGGTGCGGCACCGTGCCAATTAACCGCATTTTCCATATAGGAAACACCCTTGCCTTTTATTGTTTTGGCAATAACGGCAACCGGCTTATCTGACTTTTGAGCCTCATTTAAAGCATTTTCAATCTGCTCGAAATCGTTGCCGTCAATAATAATTGTATCCCAATTAAAGGCTTCAAACTTCTTATCAATCGGCTGTGCGGAGTTTACTTCTTCAATAGTGCCGTCAATCTGAAGATTATTATTATCAATAAATGCAACAAGGTTATTAAGCCTATGGTTGCCTGCAAACATTGCAGCCTCCCAAACCTGACCTTCTTCTATTTCGCCGTCACCCAAAACGGTATAAACCTTAAATGCGTTGCCGAAATGCTTTGCGCTGAGCGCCATTCCGACTGCGGCGGAAATTCCCTGACCTAATGAGCCTGTTGACATATCAACACCGGGGATTTTCTTTAAATCGGGATGACCTTGCAAAATGCTTCCTATTTGGCGAAGATTCAAAAGCTCTTTTTCATCAAAAAAGCCTCTTTGTGCCAAAACGGCATAAAGTGCCGGTGCGGCGTGACCTTTTGATAAAACAAAACGGTCTCTTTCCTCCCACTTCGGATTTTTCGGGTCAATCTTCATCTGCTTAAAATAAAGATACGTAAGTATCTCTGTGCAGGAAAGCGAGCCGCCCGGATGACCTGCTTTTGCGGCGTGGATACCTTCGATGATACCCATTCTTGCTTTTAAAGCAATTTTTTCGAGTTCAAGTTTTGTTGCCTTGTCCATCATTTTCTCCTTAAATCTGTTAAATAATCTATGAAATCGGCTACTGCGCCGTTTTCTGCATTTGTTGCGACATAAGTTACCGCCTGCCTGATTTCTTCGGGCGAATCTATCGGCGCACAGCTTATGTCTGCAATTTTAAGCATATCAAGGTCGTTATAATAATCTCCAATAGCAAAAAGCGAGCCTTTTTTTATTTTAAGTATTTCAGCGAGCTTCAAAACACCTTTTGATTTAGAGGCGTTTTTGGGGATTTGCTCTAAATAATCACGTCTGCCGCCCAAAAGGGTTGCCGATGTATCAATGAGCAGACTATCGCACAAATCAAAGCCTATTTTTTTGCGCACAGCTTCACGCTCGCTTATGTTATTTAAAGCATAAAGCACCTTGTTGATGTTTAATGTCAAAAACTTATCTCGGTCAATTTCCACCGATGGCAAGCCCTCATAAAATTCGTGGTCATCGGTTTCCTTCGTTTTTGTAAGCACAAAAACATCCATTCCCGAATGGACCTCGATTCCGATTTCGGGAAGCTCGTCCTTAATTTTTAAAACCGAAGCATACTCCGTATCGGGTATTGTAACCTCATAAAGTATCTTTTCTCGGCTGTAATCATATATCATACATCCGTTTGTAACAACCGATGCCGATATGCCGTCTATTTCCGAGGTGACACTACTTACCGCCCCGACACTTCTGCCGGTGGCAAGTGCAAAAATTCCGCCGTTATCAACAAAAAATTTTATTTTCTGTTTATTGATTTCGGGAATGACCCCGTTATACATAAGTGTGCCGTCTACATCGCAGGCGATAAGACAACCGTCAAATATTCCCATTTTGTTTTCCTTTGCATTTTTTTAAAAAACATTTAAAATAATCCGGCAATTCGCTTTCAAACTCCATATACTTTCCGTTTGGATGAATAAATCCGAGCTTCTTTGCGTGAAGACATTGACCTCCGAGCTCTTTTATAACCGCTTTCGGACCGTAAACATCATCGCCGGCAACAGGATGCCCTATATATGCCATATGAACCCTGATTTGATGAGTTCTGCCCGTTGTAAGCTTAAGCCTTATATGAGTAAAATTTCCGAGGCGTTCCAAAACGGTAAAGCTTGTAATGGCTTCTTTGCTTCCCTTTTCTGTCACCGCCATTTGCTTTCGCTTTACAGGATGCCTGCCTATCGGCGCATTTACAGTTCCCGTATCTTCCTTGATATTTCCGTAAACTACCGCTTCATACTCACGTGTAAAGCTATGCTCTTTTATCTGCTCCGATAAACAAATATGTGCCGCATCGTTTTTTGCAACCATTAAAAGTCCGCTTGTGTTTTTATCGATTCTATGCACTATTCCCGGACGTAACACACCGTTTATTCCCGATAGCGACTCGCCGCAATGGAACATAATCGCATTAACAAGCGTACCCTCGTAATTCCCTGCGGCAGGGTGAACAACCATTCCTTTCGGCTTATTCACAACAAGCAAATCTTCGTCTTCATAAACAATATCAAGCGGAATATCCTGCGGCTTTGCCTCATATTCGCAAGGACAAGGCAGATTTATTTCTATTATATCGCCCTGTTTAAGCTTTTGTTTTTTATTTGCCGTCTTTCCGTTTACCGACACAAGATTTTCTTCTGCAAGTCTTGTTGCCCTTGACCTTGTTAAATCGGTTACCGA
>JAZLFV010000105.1:0-3047 GCA_045615965.1 Acutalibacteraceae bacterium | reverse complement strand
GTCTTTACCGTTGCGGGAACACCGAAACGCTCCCTCTTGAAATCGATTACTCTGTACTTTCTGCGGTTTCCGCCGCCTCTGTGGCGAACGGTGATTCTGCCGTAACTGTTACGGCCGGCATTTTTCTTAACTGTATCAAGCAAACTTCTTTCGGGCGCTACCTTAGATAACTCGGAATAATCCATAGTTGTCATATTACGGCGACCGTTTGAAGTCGGCTTATAATGCTTTATTGCCATTTGTTTCACTCTCCTATTTTGGCTTAGCGAAATGGGGTTTCCATTTCATACATCACCGGAAATCTTTTGCTGATTTCCAACGCTCAATTTAATCTATTAAAGCAAACCGTCAAAGAATTCAATCGGCTTTGACTTGGGCTTTAAGGTTACGATTGCTTTCTTAAATGAAGCAGTATAGCCCTCATATCTGCCCATACGTCTTGCTTTTCCACGAACGTTGATGGTGTTTACCTTGGCAACGTCAACCTTGAACAGCTTTTCAACAGCATCAGCAATCTGATACTTGTTAGCGTCCTTGGCGACCTTGAAGGTGTATTTCTTGTCGGCAATACCCGACATACTCTTTTCGGTAATTACCGGAGCAATAATGATATCCTGTGCGGTTTTCATTATGCGTACACCTCCTCTATCATCTTAACGGCATCCTTAACGATAACAAGTGTGTCAGCGTTAACGATATCGTAGGTGTTAATCGTATTAACCTGAGCTGCCTTTGCACCCTCAATGTTTCTGATTGAACGAACTGCAAATGCGTTGTTTTCAGGAAGAACGATAAGAACTTTCTTCTTTGCACCGATTGCTTTTAAGCACTCGGCAACGGTTTTTGTTTTATACTCTTCAAGCTTTAATTCGTCAAGAACAATTAAGTCCTTAGTGGCAACCTTATCCGAAAGAGCGGATTTAAGTGCCAAACGGCGAACCTTTTTATTAAGAGAATAAGAATAATCTCTCGGCTTCGGAGCATGAACGATACCGCCGTGTCTCCATTGCGGAGCTCTTGTTGAGCCCTGACGTGCATGGCCTGTACCCTTTTGTCTCCACGGCTTTTTACCGCCGCCGGAAACTTCTGTACGAGTCAGAGTGGATTGTGTGCCCTGACGCTTGTTAGCAAGATAATTAACAACTGCCATGTGCATAACTGCGGCATTTACTTCAATACCGAAAATCGCATCGGATAAATCAATCTTGCCTACTTCTTCGCCTTTTACATTAACAACTGCTACATTTGGCATAATTCAAAACACTCCTTCCTTTAAGCCTTAACGCTATCAAAAAGAACAACGATTCCGCCCTTCGGTCCCGGAACGGCACCCTTAACGGCAATAATATTCTTTTCTGCATCAACTTTAACAACACTTAAATTCTGAACGGTTACACGCTCATGGCCTAAGTGACCTGCCATCTTTTTGCCCTTGAATACTCTTGAAGGGCTTGAGCAAGCACCCAAAGAACCGCCGTGACGGTGAACAGGACCTGTACCGTGTGTTTCCTTAAGACGACCGAAATTCCAGCGCTTAATCGTTCCGGCATATCCCTTACCTTTAGATGTACCTCTTACATCAACAGCATCGCCTTCAGCAAAGACATCTGCCTTGATGATATCGCCTACATTCATGGCGCTTATGTCCTCAAAACGGAATTCACGAAGAACCTTTTTGGGGGCAACATCGCCCTTTGCAAAATGACCTTTCATAGGCTTGTTTACTTTAGAAGCTTTCATATCGCCGTAGCCAATCTGAACTGCTTCATAACCGTCGTTCTCTGCGGTTTTCTTTTGAGAAATTACGCAAGGTCCTGCTTCAATAACAGTAACCGGAACGACATTACCGTTTGCGTCAAAAAGCTGAGTCATACCGAGCTTCTTGCCAACGATTCCCTTTTTCATTGTTTTTTCCTCCTATTGGTTATTGGTCAGCTTTTTCGCTGACATGACCTCTCCGAGCAGATGCACGAAAATCAACACATATAATACAACATATTAAAGCTTGATTTCGATTTCTACACCGGCGGGGAGCTCAAGACTTGTAAGCGCTTCAACAGTTTTGTTTGAAGGACGGATTACATCTATGAGCCTTTTGTGTGTCCTCATCTCGAACTGCTCACGGCTGTCCTTATACTTATGAACTGCACGCAAGATGGTTACAACTTCCTTTTCGGTTGGGAGCGGTACGGGACCTGATACCCTGGAGCCTGTACGTTTAGCGGTTTCCACTATCTTTTCAGCGGACTGGTCTACAAGCGCATGGTCGTAACCTTTAATACGAATTCGGATTTTTTCTTTCACTGCCATGTGAAATTTCGCCTCCTTGATTAGTTGGCGGGCAAAACTTACACCGTGCCGTGCATTTCTTTTCGGCACAATATAAAACCGGCATTGCTGGGGTTACAGGCAATTCCGGACGGCAGCTCGCACTGCCGCAGCATAAGATTCGCAAGTATTCCTTATGCTATTCCAAATGTTTTTCGCCCGGTTTAAAATCGGACATACTCCGCAGAAATTTCCCGACCTCGAAGTCGGCCACCTCCTGCATCAACGCATGCTTCACGCCGCATTTTCACAGCGTACCTTGGTATAATATCACATTTATTTCCAAATTGCAAGTGTTTTTTAAAAAAATTTTAAATTATTTTTTTCAATAGTTTTTTACATAAAAAAACCGTTTCCCAAAAACATCTTGTTAAAAATAGATTTATATGCTATAATACGCTTGCGACACAAATTAATAATCAGAAACATGGATATTCTTTTTTAGAATATTCTTTTTTCCTTTGTGCATAATTCAACCATATGAATTTGGTAAAAATGCAAATTCCGCGGTTGGATTATGTAGTGAAATATCTCATTTCTGATTAGTTTGTGTCGCAGCAAACGGAGTTGTGCATTTTTCGGTGCGTGGCTTCGGCTGCGCACTTTTTTAATTTTAGGAGGATAAGTAATGGAATGTTCTAACTTTTTTTGCATTTATCAAAAAGATGATAAATGTATGCTGGATGAAATTTCACTAGATATATGCGGCAGATGCCAAA
>JAZLFV010000104.1:0-4523 GCA_045615965.1 Acutalibacteraceae bacterium | reverse complement strand
ACAGTCGGTTATTCTTCTGTACATTTCATATTGATTCTTACCGTAATTATCAAAATGGACGGAATTAAAATCTGTTTCATAAGCCCACGTTTTATGGAACATTATTTTTGCATCGGGTTGTTTTCTCTTGCATATTTCAATCAGTTTTTCAAGATACGGAAAATATGTCTGCGGCATTCCGCTTGCGTGGCTTGCCTGTTGCAGAGTAACAACATCGTATTTATCCGATTCAAGCCCTTCAAGGAGCGATACTTTTTTTACAGCCGCACCGCCGTTTGGCTCAAAACCATATTCGTTGCTATTGCTTTTAAAGCATTCAAAATGATGTTCAAGACTGCAACCCGGAATATACAAATTAGTTGTTTGGATGTTAAGTCCGTTAAATTCTGCCAATCTATGTATATAGTGGTGCGCATCCTGCGAAAAGCTGTTTCCGACAGATAAAATTTTCATAGCTTTCTCCTGTCTATCAATTAAGTATTTTGATTTTTTTGCTCCCCGATAAATGCATTATCCGTTCTTTTGTATTTTCAAAGCGATAACCGTCTTTTAATACTAAACTGCATTTTAAATCTTGGGGCAATTCTACCGATAATGTTATACCGTCTGCTCCCCTATTCCAACAAACCGACATCTCACCGCAAACCGTATTGTATTTTGCATTTACCTCATTAAGCTTATCTGTAAAAACAGGACTTAACAAAACTTCCTTTGTATTGTTCTTGTTTGGATTGATGTTTATTCCTGCAAGATAACGGTAAAACCAAGCGCTGATAAATCCCCAAAAATGGTGATTTAAAGAGTCAATCTCTTCGCCTTCTTTTCTATATGTTTCCCAAAGTGTTGTAGCACCTCTTGAAATCCAATTTCCGTAAGACGGGAATTCGGTTTTTGTTATAATATCGAGCGCTAAATCAACATATCCGTTATCAGCCAAAAGATGATAGAATATACTTCCACCCACAACACCGCAATGACAATGGCCGTTCTTTTCTTCGATAAGCTTTAAGAATTTTTTAAATGCCTTTTCATATTCGGCTTCGCTAAACATTCCGTAATAAAGCCCCATCGCCTGAGCTGTCTGCGTATTACCGAAAACTTCGGCATTTTCGTGGTCAATCAGATTTTCTCTTATTGCTTTGGTAAGTTTATCCTCAAATTTCTTTGCAAAATCAATATATTCGCCTCTGTTTGAATTTGCAAAAATAAATTGTGCTTTTCGCAAAATATCCACCGCAACAATAGAATCGGTCACTACAAGCGGTGTTTTGAAAAGGTGTGACTGCAAATCGGGCTCAGCCCAATCACCAAGACCTATTTCAAGCAAATTATTACTGTTTAATCTGCTGTAAAGATAATGAATATATTTATTTACCGGCTCCGCCGCTTCAATAAGTATTTCCCTGTCTCCACGGTACAAATATGTATAATAAGGAAGATTTACAATTACAATATCCCAAGCAGGTCCGTTACCCCAAGCAAAACCCCAGCCTCCTGTAGGTATAATGCCCGGGAGAGCACCGTCCTTGTTCATAGCTTTATAAATATTTCTCATCCACTCTTTATAGCACCGTTCGGGAGCAATATTAATAAGCATTTGCTCGGCGGAAATTGCGGCATCGGCAGTCCATCCGTTCTTTTCTCTATGAGGGCAGTCGGTTGGGAAGTAATAAAGATTTGAAATATCCGAACGCAAGGTTGCCTCTTGAATTCTGTTTATTATTTCGTTACTGCACGAAAATGTGCCGTTTATTTTTTTATTTGAACTGTAAACAATGTATGTAAGCAAATCAGATGTTGCCTGATTCTTTTCTATTCCCGTAACAAAGACATATCTAAAACCCTCATAGGTAAACTTAGGTGTATGGATTTCTGTGTCTTTACCGGCGCAATAATAAATGTTTTCTTGGTAAAAAGCGGTTCTTTCGTCATTCATAAACCTTACATTATCAAAAAACGGCTTTTCATTTACCAAGGTTTCAAAATATCTTGTTGTGATTTTTTGTCCGGCAAACGAATCTTTGATTTTCAATTCACAAAGACCGGCAAAATCCACGCCGAAATCATAAACATAGCCATCCTCAAATTCAAGAATTTCGACTGCATTTATCCTTTCGACTTCTGTAACCGCATCTGCTTCGCAAAGCTTTTGTTCGCCCGAAGGCATTTCGGCAATAACGGAATTATTCCACGAGCTATCGTCAAAATCTACGGCGTCAAAGTTTTCTGTTTCAAGTCTTGCATCATAATACTCGCCGTGACGTAAATCGTCAAAGATAATAGGCGAAGAATGTGTTTTTGTGTTTTCGTCAGGCTCAACAAATTCTGTTTTTCCGCTTTTATATTCTAATATCAGTTTAAACGAAAAGCAAGGCGCCCCTCTGAAAGATGCTTTATCAAAATCCCACATATAACCGCCGAGTGAATTTTTCATTCCGTTACCCACAACCGCAGTCAAAACATTTTTCCCAAACAAAACTTTATCGGTTATATTGTATTTATCATAATAAACATAATGGTCGGGATTGGAAATATAGGGGGCTAAAATTCCCTTTGTTATATTTTCGGCATTTACACTTGCATCATAAAAACCGAGACCCGTTATATAAAGCGTAGCGCAAGTTATTGGCTCGTTTACAAAAAAAGTATGCCTGAAATACGGCGCCGACACGAATTTTTCGAGCGTACAATAATTGTCTGTTGCTTTAATAAAAGTTGAAAACATTTAGATTTACATCTCCTCTGTAACTACTCTGATAATCTTTATAATGGATAATATTTTTCATAAAACTGCATTAGTCTGAGCATTTACGGATAAAATCGTATATAGCATCAATAAGCGTATCTGCCTCTTGCGGATGGCAATGTTCACCTTTGATTTCGCATATATCAACGATGCTGTTCTCAGGTAAAAAGCGCCTAATTGACTTATACATCAATTTGTTTTCTTCGGGTCTGCATGGCATATCGTCCGAATAATATAACAACAGCAACGGTTTAATCTCAATTCCGTCTCTTACATAATAAAACGGTGCCGTTTTATCTATCTGCTCAAGCCTTGAATCAAATCCTCTTTGTTCGAGCAGATTAAAATGTGCAAACTGTTGCGCACTTTCGGAAATAAATCCGCATACAGATTCTTTAGCTACATTAACAGATTCAAGATATGACCTATCGAGACAAAGCATCATTGTAATATATGCTCCTGCTGACGAACCTGCAATAAAAACATTTCCGTTTCCGCCAAACCTCTTAATATGTTCAATTATATATGAAACTGCTTTGGCACCATCATATAGAAAATCGGGAAATTTTGCATCAGGAATAAGCCTATAGGCAACTGAAACAACTCCTATACCTCTATTAACAAAAGGCATAAATTTCAAGACTTCTTCCTTATTGCCTTCCTTAAGTCCGCCGCCATGAAAGTAAACGATAGTATAAAAATCTTTTTTATTCGGAAGATACATATCTAAAGAATGAAGCGGATTATTATCCCCAAAATAGTCTATATCAAGCAATTTTTTCATTCGTATTTTCACCTTGCTGATTTTTCAAAAAGTATTTTTTCGCTTGATACGCCGAGCATAATACGCAAATCAAGTGGGAACAATTCATATTTTTTATTTATTGACCACTCCAAAAGTGATTCTCTATTTATGAAAAGCTTAATTTCTTTTTCTTCATTTGTATCTAACTCTATCTTTAAAAAATCGCACAATTCTTTTAATCCGTGCGTAACCGTACCACCTACTCTGTGAATGTAAAGCTGCGGCACGGCTTTTCCTTTGCGGCTTGAAATATTTTTAACCTTAAACGAAACTTCCAATCTTTCGCCATTTTCAATTTCCCAAAGATTTTTTCAGTTATGGAAAAATCTCTAAAGCAAAACTCTGAATAAGAAAGCCCGAATCCGAATTCAAAAAGAGGTTTATCCTCAAAATCGACATAGTCAGATTTAGATTTACGGTTATAATTTATAGGTAACTGACCTGCATTTCTCGGGAAAGTTACCGCTAATCTGCCGAAATTATTTACATTTCCAAACAAGGTATCATAAATTGCCTTTGCACCCTCCTGACCGGGATAACCGCAAAAAACGACCGCATTTGAATTATTGCATATTTCGTCAAGAATATATGCTCTGCCTCCGATAACCAAGCTTACAATCGGCTTTCCGAGTTTTTTTATTTCTTTTATAAGCTCTGTTTGTGAATGATGTAACCTAAGCGATGCAAGGTCGCACCCCTCGCCGCAATCCATATAATTCGCAGTCTTTTTTTATGTGCCTGCGCCGTTATACACACTTTCAAAATCTCTTACACTACTTCCGCCGCATCCAAACACTACTATATCGGCATTATTTACGGCATCAAAAAGTTTATCCTCAGATACAGTTATACCGTTTTCAAAGCTCCAGCCTTCAATAAAATCTGCGCCATTTGCCGAAAAAATATCTTTTACGTTTTTTGAATTATTCCTTGGAGACGAATAGTCGCCCAAAAGGAAATATATATTATCAA
>JAZLFV010000103.1:0-4089 GCA_045615965.1 Acutalibacteraceae bacterium | reverse complement strand
AAAGCGGTATGCCCGTATATCGGTATTCGCCCATTGAAAGTCCCGATATCATCGAAAAGGATATCATAAAGCTGTTAAAGTAGGTGAAAATATGTATGATACTATTATTATAGGAGCCGGACCTGCAGGTCTTACAAGTGCCATTTATTTGCGCCGAGCAAACAAAAAGGTATTGGTGCTTGAATCTAACGGATTCGGAGGTCAGATAGCAAGCGCCGACAAGGTAGAGAACTATCCCGGTATTGCACAGATTTCAGGGTATGAGCTCGCAGAAAGCCTTTATAATCAAGCCAAAAATATGGGTGCGGAAATCAAATTCGAAACGGTAAAATCTGTAGACAAGGATAAAACCGTAAAAACAAGCGGCGGCACATACAAGGCTAAAACCGTTATTATTGCCAACGGAGCGGCGAAGCGAAAGCTTAATTTGAATAAAGAATCCGAGTTTATAGGAAAAGGTGTTTCCTACTGTGCCACCTGTGACGGGAATTTTTTCAGAGGAAAGACAGTAGCGGTTGTCGGTGGAGGTAACACGGCACTTGAAGATGCGCTTTACCTTTCTGATGTTGCAAACAAGGTTTATGTAATCCACCAATTCGGCGAATTTAACGGAGAAGATAAGTACCGTGAGGATTTAGAAAAAAAGAGCAATGTTTCGTTTATTATGAATTCTACTGTTACGGCACTTAACGGAAACGGTAGACTTGAAAGTCTGACCGTTTCCGACAAAAACCGAGCGCCTAAAGAAATCTCCGCAGACGGATTATTTATAGCTATAGGTCAAGAACCGAAAAACGAATTGTTTTCAAATGTTGCGGACCTTAATGATTTCGGCTATATAAGGTGCAAAGATAGTGTATACACCAAAACAAGCGGAATATTTGCCGCAGGTGATACACGTGAAAAAGAATTGCGTCAACTGACAACAGCAGTAAGTGACGGAAGCCTTGCCGCAACTGCGGCGCTTAAAAGTATGAAAGGATGAAATAAAATGAATATTACGGAAATTAACGACAGCAATTTTGAAAAAACAATACAAATCAATAAAAAGGTTGCATTAGACTGTTATGCGCCCTGGTGTAGCTCTTGTAAAATGTTTGCACCGGTTTTCGAAGAACTTTCAGGCGAAGAAAACTCGGTAAAATTCTGCAAAATAAATACAGATGAAAATCCCGAAATAACCGAGCGCTTTGAAGTTATGTCTATACCGACTGTTCTTGTATTTGAAAACGGGCAACTGAAAAGCAGAGAAACAGGTCTTAAAACAAAAGAAGAAATTAAAAAAATGTTTTAACTTAAGCAAAATAAAAACCGACTTTACTGATTTTCGGCAAAGTCGGTTTAACATATTCAATAATTTAAAAAGTCAGGTTTTATTTTTTCTCACATATTTTAATAAAAACCATAAAACAACCATAATTTGAAGTACGGCGGCAACATAAAATACTGACCAACTGTTATTTACGGGAACGCATTTGAATATCCCGAATGATGTACTCCAAACTATAAGCGAAACAGCTATGCAGGTAGTAATATTTGAAAGCCAAAGCTTTGAAAATACCGTAAATATTACCGAAGCCGCAACAGGAAGCATACACCAAACATATTTATCTAATTTGCTAAGTCCCAAAAAAGAAAAGCAAACAGATGCGACCACCGCCGCCAATAGTGCAATACCAACCGAAAGCAACAGCACGATAATATGTTGTTTTTTAGGATTAATTACGGGTTTAATACTTGTTTTCGGCGTTTCTTTCAAAAACACATCGGCTTCAACCTTGCAGGCTTCTGCAATAAGCGAAAGCACATATATATCGGGCAGACCTTCTCCCCTTTCCCATTTTGACACCGATTTATCCGAATAATTTATCTTTTCTGCAAGCTCCGATTGGGTAAGTGAAGCAGATTTTCGGTAAAAAGCAATATTTGAAGCTATTAAATCTCTTATTTCCTTTTCGGTTTTCATCTGTTTCCTCCAAATTAAAAAGCAAGCAAATAAGCTTAATATAAGCAATTCTACTCATAGTAGAATTTTAAATTATACTCTATTTTTACAAATGTTATCAGTAGACCTCAAACGCAAAAGAGTTCCTGTAAAAACATTTTGTTTAATGCCATAATATTTCCACGGAGGGAGAAATTATGCCAAAAAACAAAATTATTAATTACATTTCAAAAGCCATAAGAATCATAACTGTAGCGCCGGTATGTGCCGCTTTCCTTATTTTAATACTGTATTTTAAAGGAAAATTCTTATCGGGGTTGCATACAGTATTTGCAATAATATTTTTATCGGTTTTCCCGCTTTTATCATATCCCGTCAGCATATTCATAAAGAAAAGCGACAGAAGCAGTCAAAGAAAGCTTGCCATAATATTTTCGGTTATCGGTTATATTTGCGGTGCGCTGTTTTGCTTTTTATCAAACAGCACCGTTACCGAAAAAATCATATACCTTACATATTTGTTTTCGGGAACTTTAACGGGAATATTTTCATTTGGATTTAATATTAAAGCAAGCGGACACGCCTGCGGAGTTGCAGGACCTATTGCGGCACTTTGCTATTTTATAAGCCCTTTTTACGCTATTGGAATCATACTGCTCATTCCGGTTTACAGTTCTTCAATAATACTAAAAAGGCATACACCGTTACAATTGCTTATAGGAACTGCAATTCCGGTTATCTGCCTTTTGATTTCTGTATTGTTAACGGTTTTGATTTGATTATTTTTGTGTTGTTACCGATAATTCACCGTTATCTATATAAAAAACTATATCGCCGTCCAAATCGGTTCTGTATGTCTTAATGTTGTGCTTTTTAAGACGGTCGAGTGTTTCTTGATGCGGATGACCGTACATATTCCCTTCCCCACACGAAATCACCGCACATTCGGGATTGGCAGCTCTTAAAAATTCATCAGTTGAAGAGCCGCTTCCGCCGTGGTGTGCAACCTTTAAAACATCACACGATATATTCAGGTTTTGATTAAGTATTTCCCTTTCACACTCTTTTTCGCCGTCACCGGTAAAGAAAAACTTTTTATCGCCCGATTTTGCCATTATGTAAATCGAGCGATTATTTTCGTCTTCAAACCTTGTGTTAAGATAAAGTACCGAAAGCTTAAAATCGCCGACCGTAACGGTTTGACCTGCTTTTCCCACATAGAATTCACCGTCACTTGCCAAGCATTCCTGACGGGCTTCATCAACCGCCTTTGGAATTTTAGAATCTTTAAGCTCAGGCGGATAGATAAGATTATCTATGCTGAATTTTTTTACAATACTTAAAATACTTCCGGTATGGTCAACATGAAAATGCGAAAGGGTGATAAGGTCAAAATTATCAATATCCCTTTTGTTAAGCTTTGAAATAAGCTCCTTCGTGCAGGATGATGTCCCGGTATCAATCAGGCAGTTCTTTCCGTTGCTTGAAATTAGCGCACAGTCTCCCTGACCGACATCAAAAAACTCCACATAATCATCCGAAATAAACTCATTTTCTTTCGGAAATTTCTTTTTATAATCACGAATATAGCCGATAACAAATACGGCAACTGCAATTATAATTGCAACGGCGGTTACAATATTTTTTAATTTTTTATCGGAAATTTTCATTCTTCTTCATTTGAAGAGGTCGCCTGCTGTTCCATAAGCTGCTCTTTAGTTATAAGCACCTTGCGTGGCTTTGAGCCTTCATAGGGACCTACAACGCCTCTTGCTTCCATTTCGTCTACTATTCTTGCGGCTCTGGCATAACCCAATTTTAATTTTCTTTGCAAAAGTGAAGTTGATGCCATTCCGTTTTCAACCACAACCTTTATTGCTTCATCAAGCATTGGGTCTGAATCAGGCGCATCCTCGCTGAGCCCTGTTTTCTTTTGCTTTTCCATTGCCGCCTGACGCTCAATCTCGACCATAATGTTATCGTCATAATCGGCGGTTGCGCTTTTCTTAACAAACTCAACTACCTTTTCTACCTCACCGTCACTAACAAAACATCCCTGAACACGCTTCGGCTTATTTGAGCCGATTGGGCTAAAGAGCATATCGCCCTTGCCGAGCAATTTTTCTGCTCCGCCGGCATCGAGT
>JAZLFV010000102.1:0-10906 GCA_045615965.1 Acutalibacteraceae bacterium | reverse complement strand
TTTTAAGAATGTTCAGAATTATATCAGTTCAACCGATGAAAGCGGCAACAGTTTTACTTTGTTTACTCCGATGCCGCCCTATGAAACTCCGGCGGCGTTTGAATCTATTTGCGAGAATTATAACCGTGCCGTAGACGAGGGAAATATTGACCCGCTGATTCTGATTCCGGTTTTTATTCACGATTTTTTATGTATTCATCCGTTTAATGACGGCAACGGCAGAATGAGCCGACTCCTCACAACACTTTTACTTTACAAAAACGGATATTTTGTAGGGAAGTACATTTCTTTGGAAAGCAAGATTGCGAAAAACAAAAGTCTTTATTACGATGTTTTGGAAGAATGCCAAAAAGGATGGCACGAGGAAACAGAGGATGTATCTTCGTTCATTAAATATATTTTAGGGACAGTTCTTGCGGCATACCGTGACTTTGAGGAACGGATTCAGGTTATAGACGAAAAACTGCCGGCGATTGAAGTGGTACGGCGTGCGGCATTTTCAAAAATCGGGAAAATCACCAAGAGCGATTTAATGGAGCTTTGCCCCGGAATCGGCAAAACATCTATAGAAAATTCGCTTAAAAAACTTGTGGAAGACGGATTGCTTTTGCGACACGGCGGTGGCAGGTCAACTTATTACACAAGAAACGATGCGAAATAATAGCGTCCTTATAGGTAAATTAAAAATGACAGTCATTTCAAAATGAAACGGCTGTCATTTTTTTGCGTTTTTGTGATGACGGTTGTGGCACACACACCCTTTACTGATATGACATAGTCCCTTTTCGAATGCCCACTGTGATATACGATATGTACTATTCCCAACCGTTTCTTTTGGCTAATTTGACGACTGAAACTGTAAAAAACTCGGTTTTTGTCAGTGTCATCTGTAACGGGTCGTCTTAATGGATATTTATGGTAAACGGATTTTGCATTACTTATGAGCGTATTTTAAGCTTTTTGATACCACAAAATCTCTATGATGAAATTCATCCAATATTCTTATTGTTAAACACAGCTTTAATGTTAACTTATCTGCAAGTGCCTTTAAATTTAGCATTTGTTTGATAGTTATATGTTATCGTTTAGTATGAATATTAAAAAACAAAAAGCTCTTGACAAAATCGTATTGGCATAATACAATATATTTGTATTGTAACAATACATTTTTGAGGAGATGTTTTTATGGCACTTAGAGATAACACATTGGCATTGTTCAACGCAACCATGCTACGGAATAAGCGTGAAGTGATTGAATCCGTTGAAGATTTCATTAAGCACCATCATGAAAACGACAATGGTGAAGAGTACAATGCAGGTAGGCGCTCTGTCATTATTGATTTCTGCAATAAATTTCTGGAAGCGGTAAGAAAGGCCGAAATCCCAACATTGACTAAACCTTTCTTCTGCTACGAGTATTCTCTTCGCTATGATGGAATGCGACTTGAACTTTGCAAATGTGACTCGATTTCATTTGATGCCGATGGATGTATCAATGAATCTACATCCACAACCGAACAAGTATTGGTGTCGGTATTATGTGATTGCCTTTCTGTAGAGGAATATGCAAAGGTTTCCGGAGTAACAGATGTGACAGTACGGCAGTGGATTAGAAGAGGAAAACTCAGAACTGCAAAGAAACTTGGAAATGAATGGAGAATTCCTTCTCTGTCAAATCCTCCTAAACGTGGTTACGAACCTGCGACATATCGCTGGGAAGTTCTTCCAAAGCGAATACAAGAGGAATTTCCTTTTCTCCCACAAAACGGAAGTGTATATTTTGTTCAAGACATCAAAGACAAATCACTTTTCTTAGCAAATATTCATGACTCATTTAGTAGTGCCAACCAAGAGCAAAAAATGCTGACTTCAGAGCGCGAGCGGCTTGAACTGATGCTTATATCCGATGATTCGGTTGAAGTGGAGCTATTATTTGACAGTTGTATGTACATACCTGCAAAAAGAAACGGAAAACTCCCGTATTTGGAAGACACGTCTCCGTGCCGCAGCGATGCGCAGATTTTTGTCAAATGCAATCCATATGATTTTTCAACCTTTGATTCTTCTTCCACTCCCGGGTCTGATTATGAGTTATATGAACCCAATAATTATATTATCCCTATAAGTTGGACATTTTATGATGCCGAGTCTGATGAAGAAGTAATCTATAAAGCATGCGAGGGCGATTATTCCGAGTGCCTTGAAATCGGTACACTTTGCGGCAATCTCATATTAAACGGAGATATTATTGACAACGGGTTGGATCCTGTCGAGGTCTGTGATGACATCGATGCAGATTTGGGTGTTCTTATGACAGAGCTCTGTAAAGAGAATGGTCCGCTGAACGAAAATAACGGCGGATATTTAGAAAATGTCCTATATATTCACGAGTTTGAGCCAAGCCAGAAATATACCGATCCGGATCTAATTCATCGAATTATCAGAGAACTTCCATGGATATGTAAGCGGGTATATCATGTTCGACCCGAATTGATTGCATATTTTATCAGTTCTTTCAGTAGTAAGGTAGAAGCATCAAAAATGCGTGAGTTTTATGAATGTGATGGATTCTGCAACCTTGATGATTCCCGCGTTATGTATGCCTATACAGAATAAGCATTCGCTTAAGTTAATTGGACTTAACACAAAAGTGGTCGATACGAATCGCACCGACCACTTTTATACTTTAATCAATCATATTTTTTCAACTTGCAGTCAAGTAAATTATTACAAGAAAACCGCCTGATATCAATGATTTTTTTAAAAATCAAGCATTTCAGTCAAGTAACAGTCAAGTAAAATCAGGCCCAAAATGGGAGATATTTTCTGTTCTTATCTGATGTTGAATCTTCAGACACTTTAATCAATCCTATGGAACACGTTTCATTTAAAAGCCTTGAAATCATAGAACTATTCTTTGTTTCAATTTTAAAGCGTTCTCTCAGAGTAGAATTTGTCATATATTCTCTGTTAACACGTTTTAAGCAAGCATGCAAATAGCAAGCACGATACCTATCGTCTTTACTCATCTTTGCAAATTCCTTATGTGCGTAGAGAATGACTTTTGTATGATCATTATAGATATCTATTTCCGGAGCGGGCAGTTGGTAGAACTCGGTTTGGAATACAACTTTATCATATCCACTACCACGTTCTTCGCAAACGCCGATGCGCCTCATAAATGACGCCAGTTTTTCGTTTCGAGAAATTGGTGGATGGTCAACAAAACGGCTTTTATCAATTAACGGAACACCGGGATTTGTTATTTCAAGCCGATCGGTAAATATTTCAATTAATGGGCTTGTTCCTTGCATGAAGAAATTCTGATGGATAATTGCATTTGCTACAAGTTCTCTTACCGCAATTTCAGGATACATAGGTACTACTTTTCTAAGTGCTTTTCCCAGCACTTCATTATTTGGAAGCAGATTGTTGATATAATCAATTAATCCTTCAAAGCCGTTTGCATAACCTTTTCCGCCAATCTGCTCTTTGCTTGCAGATGCGATTCGGTCAATTCCGTCATATTTTATTACTCGTACGGCTTTGCGTTCTAAAGACGGGAAATCTTGAAGACGTCTTGCAAAAAGGATGGCACCAAGATTTGTAATATTGTAATTGCCGGTTTCTGATTTTACTATAATTGCATCGCTAATTAAAGATTCTATTATTTTTTCTTTATTGCTTGGAAGGTCAAGATTAAGCATTTCAAAATAAGCAGAATAATCCAGTTCCCGTAAAACAAAATCACTTGAAACATTTTCCATCGCAATCAATGACTCAAATGGTTTTTTTGAAAAAATCGCCCACAATTCACGTTCGGTATCGGGAAAATCTTTTAGTTTTTTATTGTTGGATTCAATTCGAATATAATCTATTCCTTTGAATTTAACAGGACTTGAAAAGGCTCGACCTATTTCAAGAAGAACCACTTTTTTGCCTTCCATTTCGGTAGTATGAAAGTAAAACTGAACCTGAGGATCAAGTTGCGTACTGATCCACAAACTTAGATCTTGATTGCCGACTTTGCTATTGGGATCAAACTTTGTATCAGTTAAATCGTGCGTTAAATTATTGACTCCCCAAATCAAAAAAGCATGTTCTTGGTTAAATAATGCTGCTGTATTGGAAAGTGCGCTTACATATTCACCTATCCCTTGAGGATCAGCGTAGTTTTCTTTGAATTCAATCCAAGGCAATTCTGTTGTGTTGTTTCTGGCTTCATTAATAATCGAGTCTATTAAATCTATATTGTATGGCATTATTTCATCACCTCTGTTAATTATATTATACCACGATTTTTTGAATAATCAACATTTTCTATAAAAACAGTCAAGCAAAACATCCTTAAATAAAGACATATTCTGATTACAATGTAAAATTAAATCAAATTTTGTTGGAAAACAATCAAGTAAATTTCCATATTTTAAAGATAATAATGTTTTCTTCGGCGATTATTCCTTCGCAAAAATGATATTTTTGATTTTTCAAAACTAAATTTTTGAATTTTGTAAAATTGTTTTGAAAAATGCCGTTTTACCTCTACTGATAGCATTTACATTGATAAAAAGTGCCGTAAAGCCTTATGGTTACTGGCTTTGCGGCACTTTTGGGGTCTATTTTTAACCCTTTCTAATACTCATATAAGTTTGGCGTTATGTATTATTGCCATCCTTTTCTTTTGGCTAATTTGACGACCGAAACCGTGAAAATCTCGGCATTTGTCAGTGTCATCTGTAACGGGTCGCCCTCTCGAATACGCATAGTACGGCGGATTTCTTTTGGTATTACAACACGCCCCAAATCGTCAATTCTTCTTACAATTCCCGTAGCTTTCATATATTCATCTCCCATATTTAAAATAACGTTTGCCGAATTATTGTTTGCCGTAAAACGGGTTTTATACAAATTTTCAACAGTAAAATTCCATCGGATATATAAGCGGTTTTATTTCATCCAACTCGTCAAAGGTTACAAGTCCCGACCTTGCGAAAAGTACAGACGGTATTCGGTTTACAACGGTTGCACAGGTGTGTTCTGCCGTTTCCGGTTTTACAACATGAAATTCTACATTCGGCTCGCCGATGATTTTAAAATCGCACATATCGCCGTCATCCTCGCCGTAAACCTTGCCGACACATTGCGTTTCAATGGTTATTCCCTGAAATGTTTCGGTGGTAACAACCGCCGCCATACCTATACAATTACCTTTCGGTATGGTAGCTCCGAGCGTCTCCGAATAAATGTCACTATTATTAAAATACGGCACGCATTTTTGCGATATCGACTTAATTGTAAGCCCTAATTTTGAAGCAAGCGCCTCGTTTGAGTTCCAAACATAGGAGGGCTCAATAACCTCGGGATGAGCGATTTGCTTTTCAAATTCTTCTGGAGTAAGACCTACTCCGTGAGCTTTTGCAAGAGCCAAACCGTAATCCTCAACATTATAGGAAACAACACCTTCAATTCGGCTTATTTTGTTGCATCCGCCGGCAAGCATACCAACAGAATTAACCCAAAAAATATCCTCCATACCGCTGCCCACAAAGGTGCATCCGTTTTGCTTTGCAGTCACATCAAGTATATTTGCCATAACGGGGTTTGTTGTTTTGCAATAGGTCGCTTCCTCGCAAGTGGTAATTACGTTTATACCACGGTTAAGACATTTCATAAAATGCGGAAAGCACTCCGATACAAGACTGAAAAGCGTAACAATCGCAACATCGGGGTCGGTTTCGTCAAGAAGCTTTTCCGCATCATTTCGGATGAGTATACCCGTTTTAAAACCGAGATTCGCAAAATCCCCGATATCCATACCTACGATTTCGGGATTTATATCTATTGCTCCCACAATTTCCGCACCGTGCTCATAAAGATAGCGAATAATATATTTGCTCATCTTTCCACAACCATATTGGACAACCCTGATTTTATCCATAATTTTTTCTCCTTTAATAAATTTTTACCTTTATAGTATGTGAAGAAAAACGAAAAAATACAAAAGCGCACCCGATTTTGCGGATGCGCTTAAATAGGCTTAAAATGACAAATTATTTTTTTACAAAAACCGTAATGTTTTTGCCCTTTTCTCGGCATTTTTCAATAACATATTCAGTACCGTGTGATTTCCCGTCCCAAAACGCAAGCGCAATATCGCAATAATCAATTATTTGAATATTCCGTTTAAGCGGAGCCGATTTCCCGAAAATTTCGTATTGGGGCAAAAATATTTTAATAGGTATATTATTCGCTTTTGCATACTGTTCGGCACAGGCATCAATCCCTCTTGCGCCGCCTGATACAATTTCAGTTGTTTCGCTCGGCAAATATTTTTCTAAATTATTTACAATAAGCCCTCGAGAACCGATTATTGCAACCTTCATAATAAGCATCCCTTTGAATCGTGTTATATCCTTATTATAAACAATATTTCACTTAAAGTAAAGAAAAATGCAATTTGAGTTTATAATAAAACGCTGATTTTTACAGTAAAATATTACCGTAAGGGAATGAGGCGATTTTATGAATACGGAATTTTCCGAAAAGTATATTACTCTGGGGCTGAAAATTGCATATTATAGAAGGAAATCAGGATTTACGCAGGAATATTTCGCCGAGCTTATCGGTAAAAGTGTTAGTTTTGTCGGTCAGGTTGAAGGAACGGGAACGGTGAGAGGCATATCGTTAGAAACTTTGTTTAAAATCGCAAAGGTATTAAATATACCGCCTTCAAAATTGCTTGAAGACGATTAAGAAATGAATATATTGAAAGAAAATTAAACGGTTTAGACATTTCATTATAGTTGGTTTGAAGGTCGAATATCATTTTATAAACTGATTTACGGTAAATTGTAATAACAAAAGGCACTTAAAGCGGCTGTAAAAGCTACTTTAAGTGCTTTTTGTTTTTAAAGCTTGTGTTTAAATTTTAATCTGCGTCCGAAGCGATGGCGTCCATTATTACTTCTTTATCCTGCGGTTTTGAGTCGCCGTGCTTTACAAAGGACATTGTTATAAATGCAATTACGGTAAACACGGCGGCATACGGGAAAAGCGCCTTATAGCCAAGCCCCAAATTATCAATTAAAAGACCTGAAAGCAGGGGTGTTACTATCTGTGCTGCCATTGAAAATGTATAATAGTATCCCGTATATTTGCCTACATCGGAGCTGCTTGAAAGCTCAACGACCATCGGGAAAGAATTTACATTGATTGCAGCCCAGCCTATTCCTACAACGCCGAAGATAACATACATAAGCGGCGTTTTGGAGGTTATGAAGAAAGCGCCTGCATAGCAAACCGCCATAAGCACAACACCTATTAAAACAGCGGCTTTTCTGCCTAATTTGTTTGATAAGAATCCGAGCGGAATAAACGATGCGATTGCGGATACGGTTGCAATAAGCAGAAAGCTTGAGGATGCGCTTAAATCGGTATGCCATACCTTTTCACAATATCTTGAAAATGATGTGGTAACGCCGTTATATGCGGCATACCAGCAAAAAACAGAAATCAAAATAAGTATAAGACTTGTAAGCTCTGATTTTGAAAGCTTACCGCCCAAAGCGGTTTTTTCTTTTTCGCCATCGGTATCCTTAATATTTGCTTCCTTTACCGCTTTGTTTTCGTTTACGCAAAGACACATAATTACAACACTTATAAGCATAAATGCGGCAATAACCAAAAATACGGGAACAAACGATTGCCCTGCCTCGTAAACGCTTTTGCCATCGGCGTCTTTTTGGCTTTTAAGCATAAACATCATTACAACCGTTGCAAAAATACCGCCTATGTAGCCTACTAAATTTACAATGGCATTTGCTTTACTGCGAAGCGGCTTAGGTGTTATATCGGGCATATAAGCAACTGCCGGTGAGCGGTAAACCGCCATAACAACAAGAAGCGCAACAAGTGAAATAAAAAATCCCGTAAATCCCGAAGAATTTACAAAATATGCCATAACGCACATAAGCGCAACAGCTGCCATAGTGCCGAACAAAATATAAGGTGTGCGTTTTCCGAGCCTTGAATGGGTTTTATCGGAAACCGTGCCGAAAAGCGGCAGCATAAATATTGCAAGAATATTATCTATCGACATTATCACATTGGTTTTAAGTGTACCGATTCCGAATTTATACTCAAGCAAATAAGGGATAACCTGGTCGTAAAACTGCCAAAAGCATAGTATTGACATAAATGCAAATCCGATAAGAACAGTTCGTTTGGTGTTAAGCTTCATATGATAATCATACCTCTTGATATTAAATAAACGGCGTGAAAAATCACGCCGTTTGGCTTTTTATTTTTCTTCCTGACCGATTGAGTCCTTAACCGTAACGGTAACTTTTCTTTCATAGCAGGCAAAAATGCCTTCTACCGTTTCGCTCTTCGGAGCTTTTGTGCAAAGGCTTACAACAGGAACGATAATCATTCCTATAAGCATACAAAATGCACCTGCGTTGATTGGCGACTGCAAGAATTTCGGGAAAATATCTTTGCAGAAAACCACCAAAATCATAAACACAGATGAGAAAACAAAGTTTACAAAGCAAGCAGACTTTGTTGTGCGCTTCCAATAAAGTCCGTAAAGGAACGGAGCCAAAAACGCACCTGCCAAAGCGCCCCACGAAATACCCATAAGCTGGGCAATAAAGCCTATGCTGGCAGGGTTGTTATACTGCAAAATTGCGATTACTGCGGAAATTGCAATAAACACAACAATTAAAATTCTCATAAGCAGGAGCTGACTTTTTTCTTTAAGGTCTTTTTTAACAGTACCTTTAATAAAGTCGAGCGTAAGGGTTGAGCTTGAGGTTAAAACAAGGGACGAAAGGGTAGACATCGAAGCCGATAAAACCAAAATGATAACAACGGCTATAAGCACGGTCGGAAGCTCAGATAACATCGTTGGAATAATTGAATCGTAGCCGCCCTTTGCAATATCCACCTTATCGGAGAAAAGTCTGCCGAAGCCGCCCAAGAAATACGAGCCGCCGGCAACAACGGTTGCAAAAAGAGTTGAGATAATCATACCCTTTGAGATGAATTTTTCGCTCTTTATGGCATAGAATTTCTGAACCATCTGCGGAAGTCCCCAAGTACCTAAAGATGTTAAAATCATAACACCCAAAAGACTTAACGGGTCGGGACCGAAGAATGATGTGAATGAGCCCGGAGCAGTAGAAACGGTTTTATCGGAAACCCGTGCAAGGCTGTCGAGTGCGGCGGTAAATCCGCCCTGACCCTTCAAAACTGCAGCAATTACGGCAACGATACCGATAAGCATTATAATTCCTTGGATAAAATCATTTATAGCGGTTGCCATATATCCGCCTGCAATAACATAAACACCCGTAAGCACAGCCATGCCGATAACGCATACAGGATAAGAAATATCAAATGCCATACCGAAAAGACGGCTTAAACCGTTATATAGCGATGCGGTATAAGGAATAAGGAAGATGAATATAATAGCAGAGGCGAAGATTTTAAGAGCGCTGCTTTCAAAACGTGAGCCGAAAAACTGCGGCATTGTTGCAGAATCAAGATGCCTTGTCATAACACGAGTTCTTCTGCCTAAAACCGCCCACGCAAGAAGCGAGCCTAAAAAGGCATTGGCTATGCCTATCCAAGTGGAAGCTATACCGAATCTCCAGCCGAACTGACCTGCATAGCCTACGAATACAACAGCGGAAAAATACGATGTTCCGTATGCAAAAGCAGTAAGCCACGGGCCGACATTTCGTCCGCCTAACACGAAACCGTTAACGTCGGTTGAATGGCGGCGACAATATATGCCGACACCTATCATAACGCCGAAAAACACTACCAACATTGAAATCTTGATAAACATATCCATTTTCTTCTTCTCCTTTTCTTTGTAAGTTTAGCAAGAATAAATAAAAAGCCCTCTGTGTAAAATACTTTACCCAGAGGACGAATTACCGTGTTACCACCTCAATTTGCCTTTTACTCACATAAAAGACCTCAACAGGTTACCAACATAACCCTAACGCTTTAACGGGCGCACCCGACACGACCTACTTCTGTTTCAGCCGGCAACTCCGAAAGTGTATTTCAGAAATCGTTTTTCGGTTGCCTCTCACCAAACGGCAACTCTCTTAACCCAAGCGAAAACCTACTTAAAATTCATCATCGCATTTACTTTATACGAACAATTTAACACACATATTTTAATTTGTCAACACTTATTTTTTGTTTGCCAATAAAAACTTGACATATTGCGGTAATAAATATATAATATGTAGGTCACTCGGTGCTATGCACCGATAATTATTTTTAATTGTTATTAAAGGTGGTTATTTAATTGGCTAAGACATTTAAGGTTACAGAAGACGGTCTTAAAAGCTTGCAGGATGAGCTTGAAAACTTAAAAACTGTAGGTCGTGCAGATATAGCGGAGAAAATTAAAATTGCAAGAGGCTATGGCGACCTTTCCGAAAACAGCGAATACGATGAAGCCAAAAACGAGCAGGCTAAAATTGAAGCAAGAATAGTTGAAATTGAGGCAATGCTCAAAAATGTTGAAGTGATTGCAGATATCAAAGGTTCGGCAAAAACCGTAATGGTCGGCGTTAAGGTAAAAGTGTTAGACGAGGAATTTGACGAAGAATGTACTTATAAAATCGTAGGTTCTACCGAAGCTAACCCGATGGAGCAGAAGATTTCCGATGAATCACCCGTTGGAAAAGCGCTTATCGGCAAAAAGGTAGGAGACGAAGTAATAGTTGAAGCTCCTGCCGGAGAAATAAAGCTTAAAATTTTAAAGATTTCAAAGTAATTTCAAGGTAGAAGGGCGGTTTTTAAGTAACTGCCCTTTTAAATATGCGATAAAGAAAGATGTGAAAATTATGGCAGATGTAAACAATAAGCCGGTTGAGGATTT
>JAZLFV010000101.1:0-2308 GCA_045615965.1 Acutalibacteraceae bacterium | reverse complement strand
AACGAAATTTCTATTTCGTCACAGCCCCTTATTTTAAAGGTGAGAATATGAAAAAAAGAACAAAAATCATTACCTCGGTTGCAGGTGCGGCGGCGGCTTCGGTTGCGGCGGCGATAGTATCAAATAAGATAACAAAAGCACTTGCGGGAGAAGCGTTTGACCGAAATGCCCCTAAATCTGTTGACGCTGTTGCAAAAAAAAAATTCGATGAATTTTTTGCTTCCGATACATTTAAAAATGCAGAGCCTAAAATAAATAAGCTTTTAAATGAGCCTACAAAGCAGATTGAAATTGAAGCAAATGACGGAATAAAGCTTGTAGGTCATTATTATTCCTGCGAAAACCCGAAAAGAATAATTCTCGCTATGCACGGCTGGCGCTCATATTGGGCAAGGGATTTCGGCACATCTCACGAGTTTCTGCACGAAACGGGCAACGATGTTTTATATATAGAGCAAAGAGGGCAGGGAAACAGCGGCGGCGAATTTATGGGCTTTGGCTTAACCGAGCGCTATGACTGTCTTTCGTGGATTGATTGGCTCTTAAATAATACCGAAAATCTTCCGATTTATTTAATGGGAATCTCTATGGGCGCATCCACGGTACTTATGGCATCGGGATTTAAATTGAATCCAAGAGTCCACGGTATAATAGCCGATTGCGGTTTTACCTCGGCAAGCGAAATTTTAAAATATGTAACAAACAGTACACTTCATCTGCCGTATGCCACCAGAAAACGTGAAATGAATTTAATCTGCAAAAAGAAAACAAGCTACAGCGCAGATGAATATACTACCGTTGATGCATTAAAGGAAAATAAAACACCCGTATTGTTCGTACACGGTACGGATGACGATTTTGTGCCTATAAGTATGACATACGAAAACTATAAAGCGTGCGTTGCTCCAAAGGAGCTGTTTGTAGTTCCCGGCGCAAAGCACGGTGAAAGCTATCTTTTGGATAAGGAAGGCTACGAAAATAAGGTGCTCCAATTTTTCGCAAAGTATGACGGTTGATTTTATGCGGTTTTAAGCTCGGCACGGGATAACTGCAAACGCAGTTTATCTGCAATCATTGCAATAAATTCGCTGTTGGTAGGCTTGCCTCGGTCGTTTTGAACGGTGAATCCGAAGTATGCATTAAGAGTGTCTATATCGCCTCTGTCCCAAGCAACCTCAATGGCATGGCGTATTGCACGCTCAACTCTTGAAGAGGTTGTATTGTTATGTTTTGCAACTGTAGGATATAAAAGCTTCGTTACCGAATTTATCATTTCGCTGTCTTTGATGGAGAGCATAATTGCCTCACGAAGATACTGATATCCTTTTATATGCGCCGGAACTCCTATTTGATGTATTATTTCGGTTATCATCATTTGAAGGTCATTATCAGTAAGCACATTATTTTTAAGAACTACAGGTTCGGTATCGTTTTTCCAATCCGAAAGCTGAATAATCCGCCTTGCAAGTGTATCAACATCAAAAGGTTTTAAAAAGTAAAAGCTTGCGCCGGCGCTTAAGGTTTCCTTTTCAAGCCTGCTGTTATCAAAGCTCGACATCACCATAACCATCGGCATTTTATCCTTTTTCGTTTCCTTTAATACGGATAATACACCGAGTATATCAAGATTCGGCATAAATACATCAGCCAAAACAACATCGGGATTTTTCTCATTTATGTTATCAAGCAATTTCTTGCCGTCCTTTTCGCAAAGCTCAACCTCCATTCCGTAGCTTTTGAGCGTTTTTGAAAAAATTTGACCTAATTCGGTAGAATTATCTGCTACGGTTACTTTTAATTTCTTTTCCATTATTATTCCTCCTGAAATTTTAATTTTTGCATAAAAAGCTTTTTGTTTGCGCCACTATAATAACACAGTAATTTCCAAATTTCAAGCAGAAAAATCCAAAAAAATTAGATTTTTTCCAACATTTTTGGATTTTTTATTCCAAAATGCGACTAAAAATCCAAAAAAATTGGAATTATCTCGTAAAAATAAAAAGCTTTATTTGTTGCAAAAAATGTGATATAATGTGTTTTAAGCTGGAGATTGTAAAAATCATCAGAAAAATAATCATAAAAAAGGGGAAACAAAAAATGAAAAAATTTTTAGAAGAATTTAAAGCGTTTGCTTTAAAGGGAAATGTCGTTGACCTTGCAATAGGTATGATTATCGGTACAGCTTTTACTGCAATAGTAACCGCACTTACCGCAAATTTCATTCAGCCTATTCTTGATTTGGTTACAGGTGCGCATGATGGCCTTTACGAGTGGGAAGAAATAGCCGGCTTTGCTTCGGCATTTATTT
>JAZLFV010000100.1:0-6883 GCA_045615965.1 Acutalibacteraceae bacterium | reverse complement strand
TGTTACGCTCCAGCTCGCTGGGTGCCTGCTGCTGTTGAGGCGTGTTGCCAAAGCGCAACTGTGCCTGCAAGGTCATGCTAACCGTCAATGCCATGACGGCAAGTGCAAGTTTCTTCATCTTTGTGTAAATGTGTATAATATAATAATGTATATAGCATTAGATATTACCTAAATGAATATATAGCATTTTCAAAGAGGGAGAGAAAGTATGAGGAACATATTTGAAGTTAACCCCGAAAACTATTCAAAGCAGCGCAAAAGCAAAATTGCGTGGAATAAGGTGCTTTCGGTATTGTGTGCGATTATGGTATTTTGTACCACATACGCCATGATACTTCCTGCACTTACTGCAGATAAGGGCGCTTTGGGAGAGGAGTCGCCGTCTACGGAAACCGAAGAAATAGATGATGGCATCAGGATGCAAAAGCAGATAACGCCTATGGAAGACGGCAGTTATATGCTTCGTCTTGAAGCCTATGTAACCGGTCTTACTCAAATAATAACAACAAGCGAAACAGCCGATATTGTTATGCTTATCGATACATCCGGTTCTATGACTGAAACCCTTCCTTCTTATGCTTACGAGGCTACTTACGATATTAAAACGAATGGTACATATTACCGTGAGATTAAAGACGGTGACAATGCAGCGCATTACCGTGTATATTACTGCTCCGAGTGTAAAGGTTGGTATACCGAAAACCATACATCAGGCGGATGGAACAGTTCATCCCATAGTAAGAGGGGAACGCTTTTAACACCAAAGACCTCCAAGGATTCAGAAGGTACCCAGTTCTTTACAAAGAATGAGAGCTCAAGCGGCGGATGCGGCGGCGGATGCGGCGGCTCTTCAGCTCCTACTAAAGCAGATGTAATGAAACAGGTAACAAAGAAGTTTATCGAAAGGGTTGCTTCTTATTCCGATAAAAACCGTGTTTCTTTGGTTAAATTCGCAAGCGCAGGTTCTTCAAGCTTCGTTTCCGATGTAACTAAAGAGGGCAATAGCTCAGGAAAAACACAGGTTGTTAAGCAGTTCACAAGGCTTAATAATACCGGTATAGCAACACTTGAGGGTCAGATTGATAGCTTAAGTATGTCCGGTGACACAGCATCAGACCTCGCTATGCAGCTTGCAAATGGGCTTTTGGAAAAAGATAAAGAAAACGCATCCCGCAATGAAAAGCAGTTTGTAATTATGTTTACGGACGGTGTTCCGAACCACGGCGGTGAGCCCCTTGATAAAACTGTTGCAAATTCAACTATTAAAACCGCAAAAGCAATAAAGGCAACCGGTGCTACCATTTATACCGTTGGTTGTCTTGAAGATGCCGATGCCGATGTTGAGAATCTTTCGCAGGATAATTGGAGTAAGCTTTCCGATGTAAACAAATATATGCATCTTGTTTCTTCAAACTTTAAGTATGCAAACAGCTTAACCGATATTGGGAATCTCACTTTGCCGGCAGACGGAGCTTCAAACTATTTTGCCGCAAGCGATGTTGATACATTTGCTCAAAGCTTTGACCAAATCAGTCAGGAAATTGCTCAAGCTACAATAAAGCTTGATGAAACGGCTATGCTTAATGACTATATTTCCGAGCAATATCAGTTGAAGTCAACCGATAAAAAGGATATCGGTGTTTTCACGCAGACATTTTTGGGCAAGGACGAAAAAGGAAACCTCAAATGGGGTGACCCTGAGCCGTTTAACGATGCCATTATTGAGATAAACACTCCCGAATATCTTGAAAACTCAAATGCTTCCGGTTTTGTAAATGTAAAAGGCTTTGACTACGAAAAATATTATGTTGATATAGACCAACCCGCAGAATCCGAGCATATCGGTAAAAAGCTAGTTGTATTTATTCCGATTCTTGCCGGAGAAGATGTACAACCCGGTATGAACGATACCAATGCAGAAGGCTCAGGTATTTATTCAAAGGGTGATGACGGTAAATATCATAAGGCAGGCAAAGATTTGCCGAAGCCGAAGGTAGAAACACCGGCACAGATTACTATGTCGCTTTCTGCTGAGCATCAAGCAACAATCAAGGATAAAACAGTTGCATTTAAAGTAACCGGCGCAAGCGATAAAAAGAGTTATGTTGATATTAACCCCGATGAATATGTTGAAATAGTTCCGCTTGAAACATCAATGGATACTGCCGTAACTGAATTTGATTTAGGTAAGGGCACATCTAATAAGAAAACTCTTTATGCTATTGACCATTCGTCTAGGGGCGAAGAAAAACCGCCAAAGGCAACGGCTGAAATTACCGTTCCCGAAGGGTATGCTCTTTATGTACAGTCGGGTGAAGACGAAAAACAGCTTTTGTCGGTTGATGCGACCTCGCATAAAGCAGTTTATGAGTTTGTTCCCACGGGTGTTATGAGCTTAAACTTTATTCTTGACTATTGCCCGACAGTTGCTCTCACCTTGGTTAACGATACTCCTTCCGCATCAGACGGCGAAAAATTTGCTTATACGGTTAAGTATAAGGACTTTGACAACAATGATGTTACCGCTGAATTTGAGCTTCCCGCAAACGGGAGCACCGCTACTGCAGAGCTCAGCGAGGATGTTAAAACCAAGCTTTCAAATATTCCGCTTCATGCTGATGTAACTATTGCGGAATCCGGTACAGACGGTTACAGTCTTATTTGGCGCAAGGGTGACGAAAGCATAGGATATGAACCTGAGTGTAAGATTGAAAATTGGCAAGAGGATTTAACCGTAACAGTTCAAAACACCACATATATGCTTCCTGCAACCGGAGGAAACATTGGAAATGTAGCTCCTTATGTTGCAATCGGCATATCACTTATAGTAATTGCGATAATCGGTTTAATAGCCGTGAAACGCAGAAAAATCAGTATTGATAATAATTGATGTTGAACCGCATTGATTATTTGATATAAAAAAATATTAGAATAGAGGTAAAGAAAATGAAAAAGGTATTCGCAGTTGTTGTTGCAATAGTTTTGGCGTTGTCTTTAGCGACCGTAGCTTTTGCAGACACAACAAATCCCGGTAAGATTACAATTACCAACCCCGATAAGGGAACAACCTATGAGGTTTACAAAATTTTTGCTGCAACCGTAACCACTGACGGTAAAGGTGTTGCTTACAAAAACGACAGCGGCTTGGATTTAAGCGGCACAAACACAAAGAAGTTCTTCAAAGCAGGAAACACAGAAAATTCCGTAGAGCTTGTTATGAACGGTACAAAGCCTGCTGCACTTGATGCAGACGGCAACCTTTCATCAGATGCTGTTGCAGTAATCGGAGATTTTCTTAATCAGAAAAAGTCCGGCTCCGCTATTTTAAAGCCTGTTAAGACTGTTGTTTGCAGCGATTCAAATCTCAATACTTCAAAGCAGTTGGTTATTGATAACCTTCCCTACGGTCTTTATTATGTAAAGTCCTCAAAGAAGATAAGCGACTCTGAGACAAAGTCTGCTGTTTCGATTACTCCTTCTGCTTACAATGCAAAGATTATCGACAAGAAGGTTACAAAACCCGAGCCGAAGAGCGATGACGGTAAGCTTAAGCATGTTTTGGTTAAAGATGACCAAAAGCTTGTTCCGGCTAAAAAGCCCGTTACCGTTGCTTACGGTACAACACATACTTTCTCTATCGACTTTGTAGCCGTAAACTTTGCAAGCGAAACAGACGATAAAGGTCAGACTACCGTTAAGCAGATTAAAACATACACAATTAAGGATATTCCTACCGGTCTTAAGATTGATGATACTTCATTTGCCGTAAAGGTAGACGGTAAAGCCTTAACTGCTACTGATTTTACTGTAGTACAGGAAAAGGACGGTCAAACACCTACCGGAAACTATATTATTACAATCAAGTGGGCCGATAACGAAAACAAGGTTATTTACACATCTCCTGCAGATGTAAGCATTACATACAACGCTCTTGTAAATTCTGTTGACGGTGCAACCAATGATGTAACAGCTTCTTATACTACTGTTGACGGCAAGGAAAAGGATATTTATCCGGAGCCTCCCGCAGACCCCGAACATCCTACACCGCACGAGCCGGATGTAAAATTAAATTGCTATAAGATTTCTGTTGTTACACCTAAAGGTACAGGCGCTAACTATCAGGTAATCGGTAGTGACGGTAAGCCGATGTATTTAGTTGACCTCGGAAGCAATACTTACCGTTTGGCTACAGATGAAGAAATTGCTAAGTATAACGACCCGTTGGTTACTGCTCCCAATAAGCCGGCTTTAATTGATACTATGGTATCGGATAATCCGGTAATCAAAGGTTTAGGCAACGGTACTTATACCATCAAGCAGTCTAAAGCTCCTGAAGGCTACAACACAATGGAATCGAAGACAGCAACTATCAATGATAAAGATGCAACCGTTACATTTGCAAACACAAGCGGTACTGTTCTTCCCGAAACAGGTTCAAAGGGAACAACTCTCCTCATCGTTCTTGGTTCTTTCATTGCAATTTGTGCAGGTGTATTCCTTGTAACAAATAAGAGAATGAGCAAGGAAGCAATATAATTTAATTTACCTCTTATTATTCTGCTTAAGGGGAAACCCTTAAGCAGAATAAAGTGGAAATTAGGAATCTGACGGCAGGGAGATTTTTATGAAATACAGCAGGCGAATAACACTTATTTTGCTGATAATATTTTTCGTGGGTCTCTCCGTGCTGTTATATCCCTCTATTGCAAGTTATTGGAATTCACGCAAGCAGGCGAATATGGTTTCGGCTTATGAAAAATTAGTGGATGACATTAAAGGCAAGGATTACAAGGAATATTTTAAAAAAGCCGAAGATTATAATAATCGCTTATATAAGCTTGATGACCCGCTTCGGGATTACAAAAAGATTTCAGGCTATAAAGATGCTTTAAGCCTTGATAGTTCCGGTATGATTGGCTACCTTACTATAGATAAGCTTCAGCTTGAAATTCCTGTTTTTCATAGCGTTTCGGATTATACATTAGGTTTTGCTGCGGGCCATTTAGAGGGCTCAAGTCTTCCGGTTGGAGGCAGCAGCACTCATACAGTAATTTCGGCACACAGAGGTTTGCCGAATGCAAAGCTTTTTACGAATCTTGACCGTCTTGAAATAGGCGATATCTTTAAGATTACGGTACTTGATAAGGTATTCTTATATGAGGTAGACCAAATCAAGGTTGTCCGCCCTGAAGATTCAAATGATATTCAAATTGTAAAAGGCAAGGATTATTGCACGCTTCTTACATGTACGCCATACGGTATTAACACCCATAGGTTATTGGTTCGTGGCGTTAAAACCGATACATTGTTGCATAAAACCCTATATGTTTCTTCGGAAGCACACAGAATTAATACAGTAATAGTTATGTCTTGTGTGGCATTGCCTATTTTACTTGTTTTAATTCTTTATGTTATATTTAAGCCACCGAAAAAGAAAATCACGGTGGATACATTACAAAACAGTAAGCCTTAAAATATGCGTTTTTGAAAGGTTGGTATATTTTATGAAAAAAGTTATTTCGGTATTGTTAGCAACGGCTTTTGCAGCGTTGTGCCTTTGCGTTCCGGCTTTTGCCACATCAACAACCAAAGCTACCGAAAAAATTGATGCCTCTGCATCCTGCTCTTTAAGCATCACCTATGCTAAAGGAGATATTAAGTTTTCAGATAAGGATGTAAGTATCTATAAGGTTGCAAATGTTACCGAGGATATTGTTTATACAGTATTGGAACCGTTTTCAAGTGAACCGATTGACCTTACGTCTATTAAGGATAATTCGGAATACGGCAAACTTGCAAATACATTTTACGGCTTTGTAAATAAGAATAAGGTAGTTCCTACAGCTTCGGCTAAAACCGATAGTAACGGAAATGTTAAGTTTAGTGTGCTTTCGGTAGGCTTGTATCTTGTTACTCCTTTAACCAAGCAGGTAGATGATACAATATATTCCTTTAATCCGTTATTGGTAGCAGTTCCGGATGTTAACAATGAAGGCAAATGGGTTTACGATATTTCGGTTAATCCGAAGTCGATGTTGCCGGACCAAAAGCAACGCAAGGTTGTTGTTAATTGGGATGACGCAGGCAACGAAAATTCACGCCCCAAAGAAATAGTTGTTGATATCTTTAAGGATGGCGAGGTATATGAAACCGTAACCTTAAACGAAGATAACAACTGGTCTTTTGATTGGTTTAATGATGACCCTGATGCCAACTGGAGTGTTGCTCCGAAAACCAAGAATGATAAATATAACTTTACGGTTGATTTAAAGGGCAATGTTTTCACCGTTAATGCAAAGTTTGTTCAGTCACCTAAAACGGGTGATTTCGGTATTCAGTATTTGTTTGGTTTAGCCGCTATCGCATTTTTGGCTTCTGTTGCGGTTTACAGAAAAATTGAAGAATAAGAAAAGAATTATACTTTCGGCAATTGCCCTGATTTTAATTTCGGCAATTGTCGTTTGTGGATTTATAGGCTATTTTCGAATAAAGGGAGAAAGAGTCCGAATTACGGATAGCTTTGATAGTGTTGTTTTAAAGTTTAAAGACTTAATTCCGGATGAAACGGTAGGTACCGTTGAAAGGGGAAAGCCCTCTTCTATGCCTTCGCTGCAGATTGACGGGGAAGACTATGTTGCAATTTTAGATTGCCCGAAATTCGGGCGTACCTTTCCCGTTTTTGCAACATTTGACGATTCCTTTACGGCGGCAAAGCTTCCTGCAAGGTATTATGGCTCTGCAGGTAACGGCTTGCTTGTAATCGGCGGCAGTAAGGCAAAAGGGCAGTTTGATTTTATAACGGAAATTGACGCCGGCGATGTTTTCAAGCTTACAAACACATCGGGCAACTGTTTTACATATTCTGTTGTTAAGGTTCAGCATC
>JAZLFV010000099.1:0-3156 GCA_045615965.1 Acutalibacteraceae bacterium | reverse complement strand
AATTCGATATCATCAAATTTAGCTACCAAATTAATATCACTATTTGTATAGCCGTTATATTTTGTTGTACCGTTATAGAAGCCTTTAAAAATCTTACCGAAAGATTTTGGCGCTTCAGGCATAAAGTATATGCCGCCGAATGCCTCATAAGTAGTCTTTTCACCTAAGATATCTACAGTTATTTTATAGGATTTTTCGTTTGGAGTGGGTTTAGTATCAAGCATTATGCTGCGAATTGAATCAATAGTTGATTGACTGATGCCGAAGAATTCCTTAAGGAAGTTTTCAATTGCTACGGATATGTCAGTAGAGCCATGACCGTAATTCTTCAAAATCAGGCTGTTAAATTCATCAAAAGAACCTTCGGTAGCTGAATAAAAATCTGCTGCTCGGAGTCCTGCATCGCTGAATGAAGTCAACTCATAATCTTCACGCAAATTTTCAAGCGGAACACCAAGAAGACCGTTAATCAAATAGCCTAATGTACCTGTTCTGTCTGCACCTGCGGAGCAATGAAAATAGAACGGATAGTTGCTTTCATCGGCTAATGCCTCGAATGCAGCTTTATACTGCGCTTTTTGCGAATTATTTATTCCCAAAACTGCATTTAGAATCACAGCGGAAACATTATATACATTTGAATTATTCTCATCCCATGGAGTATAATCATGAAATCTATCGCCACGAAGCTCAATTTCAGAATTAATCCCTAAATAATTAAATACATCACGGGAGCCATCGGTAATGTGAGAGTGATATTCGTCTAAAGATGCGCCACGGTAAATCAAACCGTATTTTACTTTATTTCCGTCTTGAGTTTCATAACCGCCCAAATCACGCATATTCGTAATATTATCGGCAGTAATATATCTAACAGGTGTATTTATTATAGTAAAGCTATCAATGGCACTACATTTTCCGGTATTATTACCGCAAACAAACCAATAATAGGTATTACCCGGTACGAATATACCAGCTTCGTTAATGAGCGAAGTTTTAGTTGTTTTCACGATATATGCATTTTTGAAATCCTTATTATCGGCGAAATAAACTGTATAACTACTGTTTTTGCCGCTATCGGACCATTTAAATGATGTGTTTTGATAATCTTGGAATTCATGCGCAATTGAACAGAATGCTCTCATAAATTCTGTTTGTTTCTCAAAAGTTTCAGTTGTAAGATAATCGTGAACAGTATCTGTGTTAATATAGATTTTATCGCCTGAATATGTGTTTAACTTAATTTCATTATTTGCAGTTTGAGTTTTAACCGTATAAACAGCATTAACCGTAATATTCTTTGTGATACCGGAAGTAACATGTGATTCCCAAACTCCGGTAGTATTTGGGATTACCGGAACATCCGGTTCTTTTCCCACAACGGTAGGATTACTTTTAACAAATGGAACCTGTTTTACAAGCTTTCCGTTTGCATAATATGATACATAGTATTCTTTTTCCTTATACTGGGCAGTAAATTCTGTATCTTCGCTTATTCTGCCGGTTTTAAAATCAAAAATCTTTCCGGTAGTTTCGTTCTTCCAACCGGAAAATACATATTCGTACTTACCGTCAGAATATGAAGGTATATTAGGCTCGGTAATAAGGCAGTTTTTACCGACTGTTTTATTCTGCTTTGCTGCGCCGTTTGCAGGATTAAATGTCGCTTTTACGGATTCGGAGGTAAAACGAGCATAAAGATTTATATTACTTGTTAATTTTGTGTTTTTAAAGTCAAATAACTTTCCGCCTGTTTTTTCGGTATACCAACCGATAAAATACTGTCCTTCCTTTTTGGGATTAGTTGGTATAATTGCAGTATAACCCTTTTGCGCAGGCTGATTTAAATAAACTTCATCATCAACATAATAATTTACACGAAGCTCATTGTATCCTGCAATTTGGAAATTTTGAGTTGCTTCAATATAAATCATTTGGTCAAGCAAAGGTCTTGATTCGGGATTTGCATAAAACGAGCTGACTATTTGGTCATTGATTTTAAAATACACATAGTCTTTCCCTTTATTAATTCCGGAAGCAATGCGTATTCTTCCCTGTTCGCAGGCATACCAGCTGTTAGGATTAAATGTATAGCTTTTAGTTCCGCTTGTACATCCATCAATCTCCCATCCGAACATAAAATTGCTTTTGCTGCCGGAAGGAATATATGAACGGCAGAAACCGCAGTTACCGCCAATATCTACAACCATAACCGAGCCATCAAAATCAACATTCTCAAAATCACCGGTTTTGAGAACAAATTTTACAACGGTTGAATGAGTTTTTGATAGTGATTTAAAAGGATAGGTATATCCAAGAAAATTATCGTGAATTGTATCTTTTGCAACACCGCCCGGAACAATATCGCCAACATTTACATAGTCAATATCAGTAACATATTCATCAGGCTTTGCAAATCCCGAAAAGCCCTGATTTGATACTGCATCATCAACAAAGCAAACAGTATAGGACGGTTTTGTTATTGTTGCGCCGTAGGCAACATAACCGCCCTCGGCTTGATAATAATTTGTGTAAACCGAGGTTACAATCTCGCCGTCTAACTTAAAGAACACATAATCTTTACCGTAATTAGGTCCGGCGGTTACACGGAGTCTGCCGAATTCAACATCATGTTTGCCGCTAGTTATTGCATCAGACTTGATATTTGATTTATCAGACGGGAAAAATGCAAAAGTACCGTCACCTCTGAGCCAGAGCATACATTTTTCGTTCCAATAGGTATCAAGTGCAATTTTCCAGCCCTTACCTTCGCCCGGTGTGAGATGCGCATCCCAACCGAATTTAACAATAGCGGATTTTGTTTCGGATTTTCCCTTATAGGTATATGTACCGGTTGAAAGCGAGGTTTTATAATCAGTTCCCGCAATACCTAAATCTGCTAAGGTTACTGTATCATAATCTTCTGTAAATGCTTCAGGAAGAGAGCCGACATCGATGTTGCATTTAATATTTCTGATTAAAGTACCAGACGGAAAAGTGGTTATCACACGGAATCTTGTAAGTGTTTTTGTTAAATCACCTTCAGTATGCGGAACCGATTTTAAAGAAATAGTGTAACGATACCAGCCGCCTGAAAGAGTGTCTATAGACATACTAAGCCCGTTATTGCCGTTAATTAAATAAAATTGGTTTGAA
>JAZLFV010000098.1:0-7523 GCA_045615965.1 Acutalibacteraceae bacterium | reverse complement strand
TGTGCAATCGGCTGCGGAAATGTATGGAAATTTCCTTGGATGACTGCCCAATACGGCGGAGGCGGATTTGTGCTTATTTATCTTATTTGCCTTGTTGTTTTGGGACTTCCGTGTATGGTTATGGAATTTGCAATCGGGCGTGCAAGTCAAAAAAGCCCGGTGGGTATGTATAAAAAGCTCGAAAACAAAGGGCAAAAATGGCATTTGCACGGCTATGTCGCATTGTTTGCAAACTTCTGCCTTATGGCGTTTTATACCGTTGTTACCGGCTGGATGATTTACTATTTTTGTAAATTTGCGATAGGTCAAGGTTCAGGGCTTTCGTTTGTAGGTATGATAGGCAACTGGAAAATAAACATTATATTTATGGTGATTACTGTTGCTTTAGGGTTCGGTGTGCTCTGCTTTAAGCTTCAAAACGGACTTGAAAAAGTCACGAAAATTATGATGGTAATTTTACTTATCATTCTTTTGGCATTGGCGATTCGTGGATTTACACTTGATAAAGCGGCAAAGGGTCTTAAATTTTATCTTGTCCCCGATATTTCAAAGATGAAGAAAGCCGGCTTTTTTAATGTTGTGGTCGGTGCAATGAATCAGGCGTTTTTCACACTTTCAATCGGCATCGGTTCAATGGCGATTTTCGGAAGCTATATCGGAAAAGAGCGTTCTCTTTTGGGCGAATCGGTCACAATTATTACACTTGATACATTTGTTGCCATAGTTTCCGGGCTTATTATATTTCCGGCTTATTTCACATACTGCAATTCGGAAGATGCCCTTAACGGCCCCGGTTTGCTTTTTGATACAATGGCAAAGGTGTTTAATAATATGAAAGGCGGCAGAATCTGGGGAACGGTATTTTTCTTATTTATGGTATTTGCCGCATTTTCAACCGTGCTTTCGGTGTTTGAAAATATCCTTGCCTGCACACGTGAGCTTATAGACGAAGCCAGAGCTAAAAAGGCAGCTAAGGCAGGAAAATCCGCAGATAGTATTAAGCCTATCGGCAGACCGATAGCGTGCATTATTTGCGCCGTTATCGTAGGCGCTATGTCTGTAACAACTGCGCTCGGATATAACATATGGAGCGGATTTGTTCCATTTAAAAGCGGTACCGCATTCCTTGATTTATGGGATTTCATAGTAAGCACAAATATGCTTCCCTTAGGTGCGCTTATTATTTCGCTTTTCTGCTGTCACAAATTCGGCTGGGGATGGGATAATTTTGTAAGTGAAGCAAACGAAGGAAAAGGCTTAAAGGTTAAAACTTGGATGAAGCCGCTTTTCTGCTATATAATTCCCATTATTATAATTGCGCTTTATATTTATGGATTGATTACCTTCGGCTGGAGATAATGGGTTTTATATTTTTTGATTTCAAAGGATTTGGTGATTACTATGAGTAACGAAAAAAGCCGTGGTGGATTTTCGAGCACACTCGGTTTTATTCTTGCGGCTGCCGGCTCGGCAATAGGTCTTGGTAACCTCTGGCGGTTTCCGTATCTTGCCGCAAAGGACGGTGGAGGACTGTTTGTTGCAATCTATATTGTTTTTGCGCTTACATTCGGTTTTGCGCTTATGACAACCGAAATTGCGATAGGCAGAAAAACCGGAACAAGCCCGTTTGAGGCTTACGGAAAAATAAACAAAAAGTTCAGTTTTTTAGGCGTTATCGCAACTATTATTCCTATTATTATTTTCCCGTATTACTGTGTTATCGGCGGTTGGGTAACTAAATATGCCTTTACTTATTTAGTGGGTGACTCGGCGAAAATTAAAGCAGCAGGGTTTTCCGAATATTTTGGCGGTTTTATTACGGCAGATGTTGAGCCGCTTATATGGTTTTTAATATTTATGACAATTACCGCAACAGTTGTTGTTTTGGGTGTTGATAAAGGAATAGAAAAAGCATCAAAAGTAATGATGCCGATTCTTTTTGTTCTTATTATCGGAATTTCGGTTTATTCGCTGACTTTAAAGCATACCGATGAAAAGGGCATTACACGCACTGCTATGCAGGGTCTTAAGATATATCTTATTCCGAGCTTTAAGGGTATAACGGTTTCAAAATTCATAACTGTTGCCCTTGATGCTATGGGGCAGATGTTCTATTCAATGAGTCTTGCTATGGGTATAATGATAACCTACGGCTCTTATTGCAAAAAAGATTCAAACCTCGTTTCAAGCGTAAACCAGATAGAAATCTTTGATACCGGTGTTGCGCTTCTTGCAGGGCTCATTATGATTCCTACGGTATTTGCATTCCAAGGCAGAGCCGGACTTGAAGCCAACGGACCCGGACTTATGTTTAAATCTCTTCCCGCAATATTCGATGCTATGGGCAAAATAGGGCCGATAGTCGGCGCTCTGTTCTTTATACTCGTTTTATTTGCCGCTCTCACATCCTCTATTTCGCTTATGGAAACAGTATCTGCCGTATTTATAGACAGATTTAAAATGCCTCGCTTCAAGGCGGCAGGCGTTACATTTCTTATATCGGCTATTATCGGTACTGTTGTATGCCTTGGATATAATGTTTGGTATTTTGAAGCAACGCTTCCAAACGGCGCTGCCGGACAGCAAATACTTGATATTCTCGATTATGTAACAAATTCCATTCTGCTTCCGATTCTCGCATTCTTAACCTGTGTGCTTATCGGTTGGGTTGCAAAGCCCGATGTTGTTGTAGACGAGGTTAAAAGCGGTATAGGAAACAAAAAATTCAGAAGAGAAAAGCTTTATGTTATTATGATAAAGTATATCGCTCCCGTTCTTTTGTTCCTTATCTTTCTTCAGGCATTCAATGTTTTCGGAAAACTCGGACAATAAAGCTTAAATAATAATTAAAAAACAAAAAAATTCCCGGTATAGCTTTAACAGCCGTACCGGGATAATTTTATGTCTTAATTAAAGGATATGATATTTAACAACAAATGCCGCAAATACGATTGAAACCATCGAAAGAAGCTTTATAAGAATGTTGATGGCAGGCCCTGCGGTATCCTTAAACGGGTCGCCTACCGTATCGCCTACAACGGCGGCTTTATGCTGTTCACTTCCCTTTCCGCCGTGAACACCGCTTTCTATGTATTTCTTTGCGTTATCCCAAGCGCCGCCCGAATTAGACATAAATATCGCAAGTAAAAATCCGCAAGCGGTAGCACCTGCAAGCATACCCACAACACCCCTGTATCCAAGCACAATTCCGGTTATAATCGGAACTATTATGGCAACTACGGTGGGAAGAATCATTTGCTTTAAGCTTGCCTTTGTGCAAAGGTCAACGCAGGTGGCATAGTCCGCATCGGCTTCGCCGTTTATAAGACCCTTGATTTCTTTAAACTGTCTTCTAACCTCAATTACTACCGACTGTGCGGCTTTGCCTACGGAATTCATAGTAAGCGCCGCAAATATAAAGGGCAGACATGTTCCGATAAACAGACCTACCAAAACAGTAGGATTCATTATATCAAATGTGAGGTTGGCTTTCGGATTTATTTCCTTAACCTTGTTTATATACGATGCCATAAGAGCGAGTGCCGTTAAAGCGGCAGAGCCGATTGCAAAGCCTTTGCCCGTAGCGGCGGTTGTGTTTCCGAGCGAATCGAGTGCATCTGTACGCTCCCTTACGCTTGAATCAAGACCTGCCATTTCGGCAATACCGCCCGCATTATCGGCAACAGGACCGTAAGCATCGGTTGCAAGGGTTATGCCCAAGGTTGAAAGCATACCGACCGCCGAAAGCGCTATACCGTATAACCCCAGATTTGCATCTGTTTTTCCGCCGGAAACAAAGAATGCTATAAGAATACAAGCCGCAACAATTATTATCGGCAAGGCGGTTGAAAGCATACCGAGACCTAAACCGCCTATTATAATCGTTGCACTTCCCGTTTCGGATTTTTCGGCAAGATTTTTAGTGGGTTTATAAGAATCCGAAGTAAAATATTCTGTTGACCTTCCTATAAGCACGCCCGAAACAAGGCCCGAAAGTATAGCAAAATAAAATCCTATGTTTTTTGTTCCGACAAGCAAGAAATAAACTACGGGGAAAGAAATCAGAGCAATCATAACGGCGCTGAAATTAGTGCCTCTGCTTAATGATTTAAGCAAATCCTTTTGCGTTGCGTTTTCCTTTGTGCGTACAAGAAATGTTCCTATAATAGAGCAAAGTACGCCTGCGGTAGCAATAAGCAGCGGAACAGAAAGTGCCGCCAAGGCAGAGGATTTAAACGCCGAAACGCCGAGCGCCATAGCCGATATTGCAGAGCCTACATAAGATTCGTAAAGGTCTGCACCCATACCTGCAACATCGCCTACATTATCGCCTACATTATCTGCAATAACGGCAGGATTTCTGGGGTCGTCTTCCGGTATTCCTGCCTCGACCTTTCCTACAAGGTCTGCACCTACATCGGCAGCTTTTGTGAAAATTCCGCCGCCCACACGGGCAAACAACGCCATTGAGGATGCTCCCATTCCGAATGTAAGCATAGCAGCCGTGATGGCATCAGGCTCAAGGCGGAACGCATATTTAAGAAGTATGAACCAAAGTGATATATCGAAAAGTCCTAATCCGACTACGGTAAATCCCATTACCGAGCCTGCCGAAAACGCTACACGAAGACCCTTGTTAAGACCTTCCATACAAGCGTTTGCGGTTCTTGCGTTTGAGCTTGTGGCAATTTTCATTCCGATAAATCCCGAAAGCCCCGAAAAGAAGCCGCCGGTTACGAAAGCAAACGGAACAAACGGTGTAAGAAGCTTGAATATTGCCATTACCGAAAGAAGCGCAAACATAAATGCAAAAAAGATGAGAACAACGGTATATTGTCTCTTAAGATAGGCGTTTGCGCCTGATTTTACAGAATCGGAAATTTTCTTCATTAAATCGTTTCCACGCTCAAATCCAAGTACCTTTTTTGCGGTAATTGCTGCAAATATGAGCGCAATTACAGAGCCTAAAAGTGTGAAAAAAACAGAATACTTTTCCATAAATACTCCTTTTATTTTTATTTTTAGATTCTTGCAACACCTGTTTCACGGGCAGTTTTTACAACTGCCTCGGCAACAACCTGAGCAACCCTTTTATCAAGTGCAGGGGCAATGATGTTATCTTCGGTAATTTCATCATCGGGAATAAGGGAAGCCAGAGCATAAGATGTTGCAACCTTCATTTCTTCATTTATGCACTTTGCACGGCAATCGAGTGCGCCTCTGAAAATTCCGGGGAAAGCAAGTACGTTGTTTATCTGGTTTGGAAAATCCGAACGACCTGTTCCTACAACCCTTGCGCCTGCCTTTTTAGCAAGGTCCGGCATTATTTCGGGTGTGGGGTTTGCCATCGGGAACATAATAGCGTCTTTTGCCATTGACTTAACCATTTCTTCGTTTACAAGGTTTGGCGCTGAAACACCGATAAACACATCTGCACCCTTCAAAGCATCGGCAAGAGTGCCTTTTTTATGCTCAAGATTTGTAACCTTTGAAACTTCCTCTTGAGCAGGATTGTTGTTTTCGTCACCCTCGCAGATAATACCGAAGCGGTCGCAGAAGGTAAGATTTTTAACTCCGATATTCATAAGATGCTTACCTATTGCGATACCTGCCGAGCCTGCACCGTTAATTACAACCTTAACCTCTCCTATATTCTTTTTAACAAGCTTAAGAGCGTTTATTAATGCAGCGGCAACAACTATCGCAGTACCGTGCTGGTCATCGTGGAAAATAGGAATATCGCAGATTTCTTTAAGTCTTCTTTCAACCTCAAAGCAACGGGGAGCGGAAATATCTTCAAGGTTTATTCCGCCGAAAGAGCCGGAAAGAAGATAAATTGTTCTTACAATTTCGTCAACATCCTTTGATTTGATGCAAAGCGGAAAAGCATCAACATCGGCAAAGGTTTTAAAGAGCGCACACTTGCCCTCCATAACCGGCATACCTGCTTCGGGACCTATATCGCCAAGACCTAAAATTGCAGTACCGTCTGTAATAACGGCAACGAGATTTGAACGCCTTGTTAAATCGTATGATTTGTTGATGTCCTTGTTGATTTCAAGGCAAGGCTCGGCAACGCCGGGAGTGTAAGCAAGTGATAAATCCTCTCTTGAGTTGATTGGAGCACGGGAAACAACCTCAATTTTGCCGTTCCATTCGTAGTGCTTTTTAAGCGATTCTTTTCTGATGTCCATTTTTACGCCTCCCATGGGAATTTATATTGATTAAGGCATAATTGGTCACGAACCTCAAGAATTTCTTTTTGTACAGATTCGTTAATCGGAACGCCGTCTTTTCTTGCAAGGCGAATCATATATTCCTTTTCGCCTGCCGAATATATACGCTCGGCGCCGGGAGCTTTTTTGGATGCACGGATAGAACGGATTATGTCTCCTGCTTTCTTGCGGCATACATCCTCACCTAAGAAGTGATTTGTATCAATAGCTATAAAGAAATGGCCCAAATGATACGGAACTTTATTTCCGTTTTCATCCTTACCGTCAAGTGCTTTACCGTAATTACCGTCCTGCAAAGCGGCGGAAAGAAGCTCAACTGCCAACGCATAGCCATATCCCTTATATCCGCCCAAGGCTTCACCGATACCGCCTAATGTAGCAAGTGCGGCAGTACCGTTCCTAATCATTTTAAGAGCAACACCTGCATTACCCTCAACCGGCTCGCCATCAAGACCGACTATTGTACCTTTGGGTACATCGTGCTCTATTCTCTCATAATACTCAACCTTACCGTTTTGGGTAATTGATGAAGCGCAGTCGATAAGAAAATCAAATTCTTCATCGGTCGGAATACCGATTGTAAGCGGATTTGTGCCGAACATACCCTCAACACCGAATGTAGGAGCAACAGAGGGGCGTGCATTGGTACCGGTTATGCCGATACATCCGTTTTTAGTAGCCATTGTGCCATAATAACCTGCTATACCGTAATGGCAGGAATTACGCACAACTACCATTCCCATACCGTATTGCTTGGCTTTTTCAATAGCCATCTGCATTGATTTATAACCGATGACCTGACCCATTCCGTCATGACCGTCCACAACTGCGGTGGTAGGAGTTTCCTTCAAAATTTCAAAATTTGTAACAGGATTCTGAATGCCATCACGGATTCTATCGAGATAAATCGGCTTGAAACGGTTTACACCGTGTGATTCAATGCCTCTTTTATCCGATTCGAGCAAAACATCTGCACAGATAACCGCATCCTCTCTTGGTATTCCGTAACCGACAAAAGCGTCAATTACAAAGTTTGTGATTGTTTCCCAATCAACCACACATGTCTTGTTTGCCATAAAAAAACCTCCAAATGCAACCTAAAATAAAAAAGCACGAAAAACAAAGGGCGTTTTTCCTCCCTTCGTTTTCCGATACTCCATATCTCGTCGGTTGCTTATTAAATTACATACAAATAGTACACCTAACAGCTGTTTTTGTCAAGCACAATTATTATTGAACGGCAAAAAATTATTAACATTTTTGAAAAATGGTGTTGATATGTTATAT
>JAZLFV010000097.1:0-3011 GCA_045615965.1 Acutalibacteraceae bacterium | reverse complement strand
AACCTTTACCGCCGAAAACTGCTATGTTTCCGAAAGCGTTTCCATAAGCGGTGTTAAGGGTGTAGGCACTTTCTGCGGTTATGGCTCACTTGCAGGATTTGACCTTACAAACTGTGCAACCTTTGCTACCATTACCGCTTCAAAATACGGCGGTGCTTTTTCAGGCGGTTGCTGGGGCTCTAACCACTCATTCACAAATTGTATAGCAGGTTCAAATATTACTTTAGATAATAAGCTTAATGCTTCTGCAAGCGGTTGTTATACGAATTTTTCGGGTACTGAGGCAAAAACCTTCTCCGGTCTTACAAAGATTAACGATTCTCAAATGAAGGGCGCTGCCGCCGCAACCAATATGCCAAATCTTGATTGGACTAATGTTTGGCAAACAACAGACGGCTATCCCGTTTTAATAAAGAAAACCCCCGAAATAGTAGAGCCTCAAATCGAGGGCTTGGGCGAAAGCTGGGAGGATTTTGCTGCCGATTCTTACGCAGGCGGAAGCGGAACGCAGAGCAATCCTTATAAGATTGAAACCGCCGCACAGCTTGCAAGGCTTGTTAAGGATTCAGCAACAAACGGCAAATACTATGTAATAACCAAGGATATTCAGCTTAATAAAACTTCAAAAGACGGCTTCGGCTCTAAACGTAATTGGCTTGAGTCCAACCAAAACAGTTACTATTTCCAGGGCAATTTAGACGGCAGAAATCACGTTATAAGCGGACTTTACTATTATAATGGCAATGTAACGACAAATACCTATTCGGCACTTATTCCGAGAACAAAGGATAATGCAGTTATAAGCAATATTATTCTTAAAAACTCGAGTCTTACAATGATTTCATATCTTTCTGGCTCCGACCCGTTCAGCTCGGTTGCGGGCATTGTAGCTCACGCAAACGGTAATACGAGAATAAACAACTGCTATGTTGAAAAAACCGTTACGCTTAAAAACATTATGGCGCCCGGCTCTACAAAGAAAACCCGTGCCGGCGGTATTGTCGGAGCAGGAAGCAAAAGCATTTATGTAAATTCCTGCGCATTCTTCGGTGATATAACCCTTTCTGATATTTCTTCTACCACAAGATACGGCGCTATTTTGGGTGACCTTTGGGGCAACTCGACATATACAAAAGAAGTTAATAAATGTATTTCTGATAATATAACTCCTGCAAATTATGTTGAATTTTCGGGAAGCAAAAATATTTTTGCCGTAAAACCCGGAAACACTAATACCCAAAAGAAAAAAGACTGATATGTTTTATCTGCGGTTGAATGTGACGAAATAAATCCTGATGCAATTAAGGCTATAAACGATTCATTCTATTTAACCGAATACGGCTATCCGAAGCCGTGCGGAATTGCCAGCCGTTTCTGCGATGTAAACGGCGACCTTAAAGCTACTGCCGATGATTTAACCCAAATGGTAAATCTTATTTTGGAGAATACAACGGTAGGCTGTATCAATATAAACGGCGATAGCTCTGCCGATATATTAGACCTTGTATATCTTAAAAATAAGCTTGCAAGCCACACAGCCGTTCAGGATACATATAACGATGTTCCCGAAGATATGGAGTTATCCGAGGAGACCTCTGTTTCGGTTGAGCTTAAATCGGTTACAATTACAATGTATGATGTACAGAACAATACCTACGGCGTAACATGGAACAGCTCCGAAATTCCGCTTGAGCCGGTAATTCAGGTTTGTGAAGGTCCGTTGTTTGATGCAGGCAACGTTACTGAATATTCGGCTTCATTTAATAAATACTCTTCCTATTCCGATTCCTCCACCACATTCGATTATTATGTTTCAAAGGGAATCATAACTTTAGCGCCCGACAGAACATATACATACAGAGCTTATGATAAGCAAAAGAAAATAGCAAGTAAGATAGGAACTATCACAACAAATAATCATAATACGGATAGCTTTACATTTATGCACTTCTCCGATTCGCAGGTAAACGGGAGTAACGAAAATCCGGGAGGTGCGGGCTCTCACTTCCAAAAGGCACTTGCCGCCGCTGTTAAGAATACACCGAATATGGCATTTGCCGTTCATACCGGAGATATTGTAGAATGGTCAAAGTATGAAGCGTATTGGGAGAATATGCTTGATAAGTATAATTCGGATTACTTTATGTCAATTCCGTTTATGGCAATTTCGGGTAACCACGAAACATCATACAGAAACGGCTCTAACGAAACCTTTAAGCACTTTAATCTCAATTTACCCACGCAGGATACAACAAAGGGTATTTACTATTCTTACGATTACGGCAATACAAGATTTATTATGGTTAATACCAACCGTGTAAATAGCGATAAAACCTTAACAAGTGACCAATATAATTGGCTTGTAAGCGTTCTCCAAAATAAGCCTTCAAATATTAAGTGGACAATAGTTTCAATGCACTGCCCGATGTATTCCGTAGGTCAATACGGCTCAAATTCTTCAAAGAATGCCGCATCTATTGCACTAAAAAATCAACTTTCAAAGCTATTTGCCGATAACAATGTTGATTTGGTGCTTCAAGGTCACGACCACGAATATTCAAAGACCAAGCCGCTAACCGCCGCCGATAAGGTCGATACATCTTATACCACCGAAACGATAAACGGTATTAAATACGATGTTAATCCAAATGGTACGGTTTATGCTATGCACGGTCCTGCCGGAAGCCAGACCAGAGCCCCCGAATCGACCGTAAATGCAAGTCTTTACGATTACTATAATACCGAAAATACCAATCCCCATTCATTTGCGAAAATTTCAGTTGACGGTGATAAGCTTACCGTAAACATTATGTATGAAAGCGGCGGTAACGCAGTAACGGTTTACAGCTACGGTATTAAGAAAAACTGATTTAAAAATATATTAAGGTGAAAATATGTTTGAATATTCTTCTCCCGAAAGTATCGGCGTTTCCTCAAGAGATTTAAAAAGCTATATAGAATTGCTTAATTCAAGAGGCTTATTTATGCACTCCTTGCTTATCGCAAGGGGT
>JAZLFV010000096.1:0-3817 GCA_045615965.1 Acutalibacteraceae bacterium | reverse complement strand
GTCTTTAATATTATTTAATAGTAATTAAAGCTTTAAGGTATCAACACGGTCGAGCAATTCTTCAATCTGTTGCTTATAAAACTCTATCTTTGCTCTTCCCTTTTCATCGTTAAGACCGTTTCTTCTTATGAGTCTTCTCATAAGGCGAGTATAACCTATAAGTGCAGATTTATCGGTAACGGAATCTAAATAATCCTTATCGTCTGTACCGAAATAAAGCTTAATTGTCTTTTCCCAGAAAGGCTCTAAAAGCTCATCGGGAATACCTAAAAACGATGGCTCATCGTCAGATAACTTGCGGAATCCGATATAGGCATTAAATATCGAGGCAAACTCAAATATCGGGTCGCCCTGGCAAAGAGTATCCATATCAATAAGCAAAACCTCGCCGTTTTGAAGCATTACATTTTTGGTATGATAATCGCCGTGCATCATCTTATGCGAAACGGGAACTGCCTCAACAAGATTATGAAGCTTCTGCCATTTTTCCTGGGGTAAATAATCCTTTAAAAAGTCTGCCCAATTAAGAGCTACCGCCTTCATATCGGGCATATCCTCAGGCAAAACCTCGGTTGAATGGATTTTCTTTAAGAGGTCAACATACATATTTATAACCTCATCTAATTTAGATGGGTCATTATTTAAAATCTTTGAAAAAGACTGTGCATTTAAAAGCTCAAAAACCGAGCCGTAGGAATCGCCGACCTTAACAACATCATAAGGAATAGCCGTTGGAATACCCAAAACAAAAGCACGCCTTGCAAGCTCACGCTCACGGTGGATATCGGGCAAGCAATCGGGATTTAAATAAACCTTGATTATTGTATCGGGGTCTAAACGGTAAACCTCGCCGTTAGCTCCCCTGCCGATGACCTCACAACCCTCAACCGACAGCTTTCTGTATGCTTTTTCAACCGTAATCATTTCGGTAAAGCCGGTCATTTCAAAAATTTCATAAACATCGCTTGAAGCATTTATGATTTTAATCCCCGGTATTTCCTTTCTTAAGCGAAGAACTACCCTTAGTCCGGCACTCGAAATATATTCGAGGTTTTCCGCATCTACAATAAGATTTTCCGCCGGATTTGAGCCCCTGATTTCATCAATCTTTTTTTCAACCTCTGCAGCGTTGGCAGAATCAATTCTGCCGCTTAACACAATGTATAATACATTGTTTTCCTTTTTAAATGTTACAGTTTCCATAATAATCTCCCTTTTAATTTATTTGCTGTTACTTATAAAATACGGATTTGAATAGGCAACCGTTCCGTCTTTTCCGTAAACGGTTACCCTTACAAACTTATCATAAGGCGAAAGCTTGAATGCACCTTTATTTACCGCTTCGCCGCTTTCGTGATTCGTTACATTCAAGGCGTGGCGGCAATTTGTTGAAAAAACGATACTTTTAGCATCATCGGTTTCAACAAAGAGCGTGCCGTCTTCCTCGTAAAACTGCTTTATCTTAGGACCGTTTGTGGCATAAAAATTGCCGTTTTTAAGCGAATTTGCAACACTTTCGTAAGAAAGGTCATCAGCTCTTATAACCGTCCAGCACAAAAGCGAATCGATTTTTGAGTGGTTATCGTCACCTGCTATTGCAAAAATATGCTTGCCCTGATTTAATAAGTCGTCAAACGCCTGAAAATTATGCTCTATATACCCCTCACCCATTGAACTGCCGTTCATAATTTCGAGTGCATTCATTTCATCGTATTTACTGTATACCTCGTAGTTTTCAAGCGACCAACGGGGATGATTATATGTAACAAAAAATCCCATTTTCCTACATTCGCTCATAACCGTATTTAAACATTCGGGCGTATAATATCTTACAAAATCAGGCTTTGATTCATCAAACTTTATTAAGTGCTTGTTTTTAACCCCGTTACCTATAAAATATCTTTCCCTATGGAAAAAAGGATGAATTTCCATTTTAGGGTCAAGCGCCACCATATTAATATGGGTTGTACGCATAATGTTAAAATCCTCGGTTGTGCCGTAATCGTAAAATGACATCTCGTATCCGCCGAGCGCCAAAAAGCTTTCATCGCATAATTCGGGATGCGGAACGAAAAGCTCATGGTCGGTATAAGCAATAATACCGTAACCGTGCGCCATATAGTATTCCTTTAGCTCTTCGGGTGTCATCGTGCCATCGGAAATGGTGGAATGGCAATGCATATTTGCCTTATAATCTTTGCCGCTTTCGGAAAGAATATATTTTTTACTCATAGTATCACCCTTTACTTATTTTAAAGCCACTCTGTTTTTTTGGGAGCCTTATCAAAAAGCTTTACCGCACCTTCAAACTCATCCTTGTTTTCGGCAAGAACGGGTTTGTTTTTATGATATGTCATACATCTTTTATCGGGTGTTTTACGCTGATAATATGTATTGTTTTCAACAGTCAATCCCTTATGAGGCTCTTCGTGGATAACATTTTTTTCGTCATCGTGCCACCACCAAAAGATTACAGAGGCTAAAGAAACATCAAAAATATTATCTGTTATACGGAAATTTTCGCAATCGTCCATATAAGCCCATTGACCGCCTCTTATATGAGAGCGCATCCATGGGTCGGGGCGCTGGAATCCCGACCATTCATAGCCTGAAAATCTTATGATATTATTGCAAATGCTTATGTTTTTATAATCGCTGTATAGATTACAGCCTTCGGTATTTGTTGTAAAATATTCAATGCCGTAACAACATTTTTCGATTAAATTTTCCGAAATTTCTATATCGTGATAATGGGATTCACGCCCTGCGCTCGACCAGCTTTGATAAGTTATTCCGGCATCGTAGCATTCATAAACATAGTTGTTTTTTATGAGCGCATTTTTTGCGCCGAGCTGAAGCTCAATGCCGTTTCCGAAACGGGTTGTTCCGAACTGCATAGAACCGCCGAGCATACCCACTTCACAGTTGGTTATGCTTACATTTTCCGATGCGGTAACGCCTACTATCCCGTGTGAGCCGGTATATTTAACACAAAGATTATCAACCGTACATCCTGAGTTTAGCGTTATAAGATTTTCACGCTGACCGATTTCAATACTCTTAAAATCGTTTTCAATATCGCCGTCATAGTAAAAATATAAATCCTCTGTTTCGCCCTCGTAAAAAAAGTCGTAATTCTGTTTTACTTCATTAAGACTCCACTTTTTAACACCTAATGCCGCAACATCGTCAAAGACCATAATTCCTGCGTTGCCGCCGTGCAAAAACAGCTTATATAGGTTTTCACCGACCTTTTCCCAAAGCGAATTATCGGCATAATTTTTTAAAGAACCGTAAAATTTAGGCTTATCGCCCACGCCGTAAGCGCCCATTGTTACGCCCGAAGGCAGGTTTATTCCCTCCCGCCAAGCAATACGCCAAAGACCGCCACGCTCAAAAAGAACAGCATCACCGGACTTTAAATCCGAAGGCATATCCTTTAAAGACATATCCTTAGATATATAAAACTTTTTGCCTTTTATATCATAAATTTCTTCTGTATTCGGAGCGCTTAAAATCTTACTTTTAAGCATTTCGGCTTCGTATTCTGCGCCGCCCGATATTTTACTTAAATAATCGTAATTTGAGCTGTTATAAGTAGTTTTCATTATATCAAGTCCTTTGAAATAAAACTGTATAAACTCACAAGTAAAAGTATAGCACAAACAAATTATATTGTAAAGTTAAAAAACTGAAATTCACCCTGAAAAAGCTTATTGTTTGTTTAGGCTGACGAGAGTTGAACCCGTTACGCCTGACAAATGAAAATTTTGAGAATTGCTTTGTTTCAACTCTTGAAATACGCCAGTATATCTGC
>JAZLFV010000095.1:0-4076 GCA_045615965.1 Acutalibacteraceae bacterium | reverse complement strand
TCTTTGTTTTTCATTATTTTCAGTCCTTTTTAGGGGATATTCCGCCCTTGCCTTCAAAGTCGGTTATAACCATAACCTTTCGGATTGAAGAAAAATCAACAAAGGGTTCAATATCGGCATAGATTGAAGAATTATATTTATCGTTGCCTATATTTTGAATAGAGCCTATTAACAGTCCGTCAGGGAAAATACCTTCGCCCGAAGTAACAACAAAATCGCCAATCGCAACACCGCAGGTTCTTGAAAGATTTGCAAAACGGCACATATTATCTTCAGAAAGCTGGATATTTCCGGTAACGATTCCCGAATCGTTCGTTCGGCTGTCAAGCGCACCGAGCTTAACCTCAGGAGAAAGCAGAGTGGATACCTTTGCGGTTGTTGTGCCTACTTCGCTTATTTTGCCTACAAGCCCTTCGTCCGTGATAACGGTATCATTCTCCTTTATGCCGGAAGCCGAGCCTTTGTTTATTAAAAATCCGTCAAATTCGTCAATACTGTCACGGGAAATAACCGAGGCAGAAACAAAATTGAAATCGGGATTCTTTTCTTTTATACCCAAATAATCCTTATAAAAATCGTTTTCCGATTTAAGCTTATCGTAATCGGCAATCTTTTTCCGCAAATCGCTGATGTCTTTTTTTAACTCGGAATTTTTAATCATAAGGTCATTACCGTCATTATAAGCCGTAAAAAAGTCCTTTATTCCGGCAGAAAGCGAAGAATATGCTTTTCGAAAAGGAGAGGTAATTATACCTGCCGCATCTGCGGTAGGCGACATTCTTTTCCCGATAAGCGTAAAAACAACCGATAAAATCAAAACAAACGAGAAAACGGCAGCAATTATTTTAAACTGTTTACTGCGAAAGAAAAAACGCATTAGTATTCCTCCAAAGTATTATCTGAAACGCCTTCCTCTGCGGAAAACATAATTCTGGAAGCCGCCGCCTGCTTCAAGCCTTTTGGCAGTACCTAAAACCACGCAGTCAAGCGGATTTAGTGCAACCGTAACCGGTATACCGGTTTCTTCGGCAATAAGCTCGGCAAAGCCACGAAGCTGTGCGCTTCCGCCCGTTAGTGTAATACCGGTATCTATAATATCTGCAGAAAGCTCCGGCGGAGTTTTTTCAAGTGTAATGCGAATGGCATCAATAATTTGCGAAACAGGGTCTAAAATAGCATCTCTTACATCCTTTGATGTTACCGTAACATTTTTAGGCAAGCCGTCTACAATATTTCTTCCCTTAACCTCAATTTCGCCTTCGTTTTCATAGGGCTTGGCAGAGCCGATTTCGATTTTAATCTGTTCCGCCGTGCGTTCACCTATTAAGAGGTTATGTTTTTTTCTTATATAGTTTATTATCGCTTCATCGAAGGCATTTCCGGCAACTCTTACGGATTGAGCCGTAACTATATCACCCAAAGAAATTACGGCAACCTCGCTTGTTCCTCCGCCGATATCAACAACCATAGAGCCGGAGGCATCCCAAATGGGGAGCCCTGCTCCCACAGCCGCCGCCATAGGCTCTTCGATAAGGTCTATATCGGTAGCGCCGGCTTGCTTTGCGGCATCGTAAACTGCACGGCTTTCAACCTCTGTAATACCAACGGGAATACAAATTACCATTCTTACTCTTGAAAAAAGCGAGCCTCGGAGTGCTTCCGAAACAAATCTTTTAAGCATTGCGGCAGTAACATCGAAATCGGCAATAACGCCGTCCTTTAAAGGGCGAACGGCAACTATTGAGCCCGGCGTTCTGCCTATCATTTCCTTTGCCTCTGTGCCTACCGCACGAACAGCATCGTTTTTAACATCGTATGCAACTACGGAAGGCTCTCTCATAATTATTCCTTTGCCTTTAACACAAACAAGTGTGTTTGCAGTACCTAAATCAACACCTATATCTCTTGTGAACATTATTGTTCTCCTTTATCCTTGTGATTTTTGTTTTTATTCTTGCCGGAATCATTATTCGGAACAATAAGATGAATTGCCGAATGTAAATTTTCAACAACGGTTTCGTCCTGCCCTGCGCAAAATTCGCCGTCAAGTGTCCAGGGAATATCGGGGCTGCTTATTACCGTTATTTTTTTTGTATGGAAAAATTCAATACCCTCACGGTTTAAATCGTGCTTTAAAATGCCGTCTATAACCGTTTGGAGCTTAAGAATGTTTGAAGGCTTTTTTATCAGCATTACTTCAAACAAACCGTCATTAAGCTTAACACTTGCTTTATCGAATTTAACGATTCCGCCAACCGACATCGAATTTGATATTGCACCGAAAAGGTAATCGCCCTCAACGGTTTTTTCGTCACATACAAACTTCAGATGCAATGCTTTTATGTTTGTAAGACTTTTAATACCTTCAAAGAAATATGCCGCCTGCCCCAAAACATTTTTAACATTTTGCGGTGCGGAATAAGAGGCATCGGTAAATGCACCGAAAGAAGCGGTGTAGGAAAAATATTTATCACCGAATTTTCCGATATCAAGGTCAATTTCTCTGCCATTTAAAATATCTTCAGCGGCAGTTTTTATATTCCTTGAAATACCTAAACCGCTTGACCATTCGTTAAGTGTTCCCGAAGGTATGTAACCGAGCGTTATTTTTTTGCCGGAATCTTTAAGTCCCGTAATAACCTCATTGAGTGTTCCGTCTCCGCCGCATACAACTACCAATTCAAACTCATTATCTTCAATTCGTTTTACCCTTTCGGCGGCATCAAGCCGACATTTGGTTATATAAACCGTAACATCGTATTCTTTTGAAAAGATTTCGGCAACGGCAAGCAGCTCGCTTCGCATTTTCGCACGTCCGGATTTCGGGTTTACAATTAAAAGCAATTTCTTCATAAATATAACCTCTATCTGTAATTTATCGGTAATGTGGCAAGCGCATTAAGGGAGGTATCGGCAATATTTCCGCTTAAAAATTCGTAATAGCCCTGAACACCCACCATTGCCGCATTGTCACCGCAAAATTTAAGCTCGGGGTAAAAAAGCGAAATGTTTCTTTTTTTGCATTCTTCCTTAAAGCGTGAGCGAAGCTCGGAATTGGCTGAAACTCCTCCTGCCAATGCAAGGGTTTTGTAATTATACATATAGGCGGCTTTAAAAGTTTTTTCAAGCAGTATATCGCAAACCTTTTTTCTTACGGTTGCCGCCATAACGGGGATATCCGTTTCTTCGCCCTTTTGAGACGAATTGTGTATTGTATTGATTACCGCCGTTTTAAGCCCCGAAAAGCTGAAATCAAGCTCGTTGCCTGAAAGCTTTGGTGTTGGAAGCGGATACTTTTTAAAATCGGCATCGGTTGCAATTTTATCAAGCGATACACCGCCCGGATAGGGAAGACCCAAGGCTCTTGCGGTTTTATCAAAGCATTCGCCTGCCGCATCATCTTTAGTACCGCCTAAGGGATTAAACCTCGTGTAATCCTCAACAGCTGTAATAATCGTGTTTCCACCCGAAACGGTAAGACATAAAAATTCAGGCTCAAGAGCATCGTTTTCAATATAATTTGCCGCTATATGGGAGCGCAGATGATGAACGGGAATAAGAGGAATGCCCAAAGAAAAGGCAAGACCTTTTGCAAAGTTTACACCAACAAGCAATGCTCCGATAAGCCCGGGAGCAAATGTTACCGCAACGGCATCCAAGTCTTTGTATGTGATACCTGCTTTTTCAATCGCTTCATTGCAAACACGGCTTATGGCTTCGGTATGGCGTCTTGAAGCAATTTCAGGTACAACACCGCCGTAAATTCTGTGCTCGGCAATTTGTGTTGCTACTATGTTTGAAAGTATGTGCCTGCCGTTTGTTACGGCGGCGGCAGTTTCATCACAGGATGATTCAATAGCTAAAATAAGCATTAAAAATTAAACCTTCTTGTCATTATGATTGCATCTTCCGGGGGCTTTCGGTAAAAATTCCTGCGAAGCCCCTCTGTTTTAAATCCCGACTTTTCGTAGAACTCTTTTGCAATTTCGTTTGATGCTCTTACTTCAAGGGAAACAAAGCTTAATTTTTGATTTCTTGCAAAAGAGAAGCATTTGTTTATAAGCTTTGTTGCAACA
>JAZLFV010000094.1:0-5202 GCA_045615965.1 Acutalibacteraceae bacterium | reverse complement strand
GATGCCTTTGACAACGAACAACTGCCGGCAAGAGTCTTTTTAATAGAAATAAGGTCACGAATGTCAATAAATCCGTCTGAATTTATATCATTACTGCGATATAAAATTACACTTTGCGTTGAAGTTCTTGTGTTTTCCGCTTTCTGAATGATGTACTGTCCCGGCTTGCTAAGTTCCGTACCGGATGTTACAGCTTCGCCGTTCACAGTAATTGTTCCCGAAGAGGTTACCAAATAGTTACCGCTATCCAGATTATAGTAATAATCTTCGCCGTAGTTTGAAGGTAAAACACTATCTTCTGCGAATGCGGAAATCCCTACTATACCGGTTTGGAAAATTGAGAACGCCAGAGCAATAACAATCATAATAGAAATTACTTTTTTAAAACAATTGTTTTTCATATAGAGCCTCCTTAAAATATTTATATTCAAATTAAAGTGCCGAAGTATTTTTAAATATACAACTCCAAAATATTTAAAACTGCATTCGCAAACACTTTAATTAAAATAAATTAGTATGTTTTAATCCTTTTGGTCTAACTCATAGAATGAGGAAATCAACCATCCTGAATCTGCAAAATTACCGTAGAAGTAAATGTCTCTTCCTGAAGAAAGCATTTTTTCGTTATTTGATGTTCCGAAATTTGTTATTTCTATTCGATTCCAAGATTCAGCCTTTAACATGCAATATGCATTAAAGCTCCAATCGGTCGTGAAATAGCAGTCAATATCAGTATTTTTAGGATTATAAATATAGAAAACTACTGCCTTGCTTGACTTATAAGCAGATGTCATCAAATTATTCCCTATCTTTAAGAATGTACTGTTTTCTACTGCCAATACATCTCCGAAAACGCTATCGGTGCTTTTTGAAATCTTGCCGTCTACCACCAAAGTATTGGTTGAAACATCAATAATTTTATTAAGTCCCATAATATCTTCGGCTGTATTACTGCTGATACCGTAGAATGAAGATATCTTCCAACCGGTTTTTGAATAATCTGCATAAAAATAAATTGTATAGCCAGATGATATAAGCTGTCTTCCTTTGGCAGCACCGAAATTCTTTATCTCTATGCGATTCCACGATTTTGCCTTCAGCAGGTAGGTAGGCATAAACGACCAATCGTAATCACTTACGAAATATCCCTTTATATCCTTTGAAGTCGGATTATAAATATAGAAATATACCGTATTGCAATTCTTATAATCGTTTGTCATCAAGCTGCTGTCCAATGTGAAATACGATGCACCGGATAGATTAAATACCTTACCGTAATCGGAATCTTCGTTGTTGTTGGTGATAGTACCGTTTGTTCCGAGCATTGAAACGGAAGCATCAATTATTATCGGATAAGACTTCCTCTGTGCCTTTGCAAGCTCCTTTAGCTTATCAAGCAATTCATTGATTACACCCGAATTGGTTACAAGGGGTTTTATCTCGTTTGGAAGAGCATTAAATTCCGTTTGAACACTCTCAACAGTCTGCTTATCCTCCAATGTCAGTTTTTCAGCAGAAGGGAGAGAATTTATTTTATCGATGAGAATTTTTGCCAATCCGTCAGACCTTACTCCATAGTAATCGGTTACCTTCCAAGGCTTATCGCAGGAAATATCGGAATAGAAGTTCATCAGATTGATTACACCCGAATAATCCTTAGCGTTGATTCTGATATTTGTCCAAGCTTCGCTTTTCAAGGTGAATGTAACGGACTTTGACCAGTTATGCGAGTATTCTACACTAACATCCTTGTTCATCGGATTATATATGTAAAATTCAACATACATATACTTTGAATCAACATTAAGCAATCTGTCTGCAAACTGTGCCATACCGAGCTCCGTACTATTGACAATCAATTCGGTTATATTGCCGTATACACTGTCAACGCTTCGTTTTATTTCACCGTTCCATTTGTAATCGAAGCCGGATTCAATGGCATTGCTGTAAACGACCTCATAAGCAGAAGCTTTTTCAACAAGAACATTAAGCTTATTCTTTTGCGCATCGGTAATAGAAGAAAGCTCTGAAGATGAAAGCTTATCGTAATTGGTTTTTGCGCTGATAATATTTGCACAATCTTTAGGGAACTCTGCTTTATCAACCGATGGCAAAGCATCAATCATTACAGAAACCAATTTTTTCTCCGCCTCAATCAATAAACCGTATTTTGTTACGGCGCTTTTCACCCTTTCGGAGAGAGAATTATATTTCTGTCTTACGGATGAAACCAATTCAATGTCGTTGATATCAAGGCTTGACGGGATAGAAGCTATCAAAGCATCCATATCCTTTGCATAGAAGGCAGTCTTAACACCGTACAAATCAGTTATCTTCCAAGGACTGTTACAGGAAATATCACTATAAAATGTCAATAAGTTTATACAGTCCTCAAAGTCGGATGCACTAACCGAAATCTTTGTCCATTCCCTGCTCTTCAAAGTTATAACAATCGGGTTTTTCCAGTTATGAGAATATTCGGTTACAACATCGGTATCCATAGGATTATAGACATAAAATTCTACTCGGTCATACTCATTGCCAACCGTCAGCAGTCTGTCGGCAAACTGTGCCATACCCAGTTCGGTACTTTCGACAAGCAATTCGGTTATATTGCCGTATACTTTATCAACGCTTTGATTTATTTTACCATCCCATGTATAATCAAATCCCGATTCAATAGCATTACTGTAAAGAACATCATAAACGGAAGCTTTTTCGGCAAGTGAATTAAGCTTATTCTTTTGCGCATTCGTTACAGATGAAAGCTCGGATGATGAAAGCTTTTCATAGTTGTTTTTTGCATTGATTATATTTCTATAATCTCTCGGGAGTTCGATTTCATCAACCGAAGGCAGAGAATCAATCATCATAGGCACTAATTTCTTTTCCGCCTCGGTCAATTTAGCGTATTTGGTAACGGCTTTTTTAACCCTTTCAGATAAACCGTTATATTTTTCCCTGATGGAAGAAACCAATTCAATATTTTCAACAGTAAGGTTCGCAGGTATGGTACTTATAAGCTTATCAATATCTGCCGCATATAATTTTGCTTTAACACCGTACAAATCGGTTATCTTCCAAGGACTGCCGCAGGAAATATCGCTGTAAAATGTCAATAGGTTAATACAGTTTTGATAACCCGATGCATCTATTGAAACCTTTGTCCAAGCCTTGCTTTTCAAGTTAATACTTACGGGGTTCTTCCAGTTATGAGAATACTCGGTCGTTACATTCTTATCTAAAGGATTATAAATATAAAACTCTACCCTATCATACTGTTCATCCACCGTAAGCAACCTATCTGCAAATTGCGCCATTTTATTTTCGGTGCTTCGAACATATAATTCTGTGACATTGCCGTAAATCGGGTCAACGCTTCTTTTTGTTTCGCCGCTCCACTTGTAGTCAAATCCGGATTCAATGGGATTGCCGTAAACATTACCGTAACCATTTATAATCTCAAACAAGGTATTCAGTTTTTGCTGTTGTTCCTTTGTTATGGCAGATTTTTCCTGCTTAGTCATAGCGTTGTATGCCTTTTTTACAAACATAATGCTTGTATAATTCTTAGGCATCTCAACCTCATCTGCATCAGGCAAATTGCCTATCATTAATAAAGCAAGCTGTTTTTCTGCCTTAACAAGCTTTTGATAATTTGTAACAAAAGGTCTTATATTTGACGGCAGGGTATCATATGCCAATCTTGTGTTTGCAATTTGGTTATAATGCGTTGTATTGATTGAAATCGGCAGACTATCTATCATTTTGATAACCGGAGTTGCAGCTATATTGCCCTTTACACCGTATAAATCGGTCACTTTCCAAGGCTTATCACAGGCGATATCGCTGTAAAATAACAAGAAGTTTACCGAATTTCTGTAATCGACTGTATTAATTACTACCTCAGTCCACTCTTTACTCTTGAAAACCAAAGAAACATTATTTGACCAGTTGTGAGAATACTCGGAAGCCACATCCATGTTTGTTGGGTTATAAACATAGAATACAACCTGTGCAAACTCTTTGGGGTCAACGCTTACCAAGCGGTCAACAAATTGCGCCTTACCTGATGTTTTTTTAACATAAAGCTCAGTATAATTACCGTATAAATTATCATACTTTTGAGAAATTGTACCATCCCATACATAGTCGATACCGTTTTCAATACCGTCACCGTATAAAAGTCCGTAATCCTTAATAATATCTTTAAGTGCGTTGATTTTTGAAAGCTGTGCCTTTGTAATATTTACCTTATCCGAATCGGGTAGCTCGTCATAAATAGACAAAGCATTGAAAACATTGGTATAATCACGGGGCATAACTACCGTTTGAGGATTTAATGTGCTCAGAATTCTTTGCATTTCAGGCAATCTTAAAGATAGAATTTTATTGTAAATATCTTCAAGCTTGCTGTAATTATAAACGGATTTTTTTGCCGCTTCGGATAAATCGTTATACATTTCAAATATTTCTTCAACCCGTTTACGGTATGAATAATCTATTTTTGAAATATCGGGTAATTCGTTTATTGCCGAAATAACGGAACTTGCAACCGTTTCGGCAGAAATGCCGTAAAAAGAAGTAAACTTAAATTCACCCTCAATATTATCAGCACCGTTTACCAGAAGGAAAATTTGATTTTTGATGTCACGCACAAAATAAATTGCGTTGATTTCAATTTTTGTCCATGCTTTCGGGGTTAATTCGCAGGTTTTGAAATCCCATAACTGCCATCCGCCGTGAAAATGCGCTTTAAGCGGAGTATCCATGGGATTGTATACCCAAAACACAACCTTACCGGAAGCAGATGTATCTGATATATCAAACTTAAAGGACTGTTCTGACGGCGTTTTGGGAACATTTGCAGACCAAAAGCTGCCGTACTGTAAATCCTCTTTTGAAAAAACTGTCAAAGCATGACCGTAATACCATTTGGTAATATGGTTGGTTCTTGAATTATTTACCATTTTAATATTCTTAACAAGCTTTAAACACTTATTAAGCTTTTCGGTATTTTTATCTGAAACATTTGATTTTTCTTTATCGGTCAAAGCCTTATAAAGACTTTCGGCATAATAAACTTTATCTACAAAGCCTACATATTTATCAAAATTAGCCTCTGTAACCTCTTCATCGTTTTGAGGTAAGGTTATGGATTTTATCAGCTCATTCAGGTCTGTCTTCGGCAAATCTGCCGCA
>JAZLFV010000093.1:0-4467 GCA_045615965.1 Acutalibacteraceae bacterium | reverse complement strand
GCCTGAACCTTATGAATATTAGCGCAAAGCTCATCTATTTTTCCTTGCCTTAAAAGCTTTCCGCCGTGAATCAGCATAATTTTATCGGCTACCTCTTCAAGCTCACGCAAATTATGCGATGAAATAACCGCAGTCATATTGGTTTCTTCTATCGCAGATGAAATAATATTTGCAAGAGTTCGGCGCATAACAACATCAAGCCCGTCAAATGCCTCATCGAGCAGAAGATATTTAGGTCTTGACGATATTGCGAGAATTAATGATGCCTGCCGCTGCATACCCTTTGAAAATGATGAAATTCTTTTGTTTTGGTCAAGCGGAAAAACCGAAAGCATATTTTCGTAAACCGAGTAATCGAATTCAGGATACATTTTTGAATATAGCTTTGCCGCTTCCTTTAATGTACTTTGGGGTAGAAAATAGGGCGTATCACCCAAAAACAAAATCTGCGATTTTACCGCAGGATTATCAAAAGACGGTATCCTGTCTATACCTATTTTTCCGCCGTCAGGCATAAAAACACCTGCCATAAGGCGCAAAAGCGTTGATTTGCCCGAACCGTTTGAGCCTACAAGCCCTAAAACCGAGCCCTCTTCAATCTCAAAGGAAACATTATCAAGCGCCAAATAACCGTCAAATTTTTTTGTTAGATTTTCAGCCGTTATCATCTGTTTTCTCCTTTTGCTGTTTAATAATTTTAATAAGCTCATCGGCGTCAAGTCCTAAATCAAACGCTGACTTAACTGCCGATAAAAACTCGGCTTTGGCATTTTCTTTTATGGCAACATCCGCACCCTCATCATCGCAGATAAATGTGCCTTTACCCTTTACCGAGCATATTATCCCGTTTGCTTCAAGTATTGAATAAGCCTTTAAAACCGTATTGGGATTTACCGAAAGCTTTGATGCAAGCCCTCTGACGCTCGGAAGCTTTGTATCGCTTTTGAACACTCCCAATGTCTTTAACCTTATAATATTATTTACAATCTGCTCGCAAATGGAGACTCCGCTTCGGTAATCAATCTGAAACATATCTTCACCTCTCGTTCTAACTGTACTATATCGATTAGTACAGTTGCATTATATATCCCGAATTTTATTTTGTCAAGTATTTTTTTGGGATTTTGCGGAAAGATAACTTTAAATAAAATTCGGAGGTAATATTATGAAAAACAAAATAATTGCCGTTTTTCTTTTAACGGCAACACTTCTTCTGCCCCTTTCGCTTTGCGGATGCGGTAACAAAAAGGGCGAGGTTTATTTCTTAAATTTCAAGCCTGAATCCGCAAATGTTTATAAAGAGATTGCAAAGGCATACGAAAAAGAAACCGGCATAAAGGTAAAGGTGCAAACAGCGGCGGCAAATACCTATGAGCAAACGCTTAAATCCGAAATCGCCAAGAAAAATGCGCCCACCATTTTTCAGATAAACGGACCTATCGGGTATGAGGCTTGGAAAAAATCCTGCGAAAATATTGAAGACAGCAAGCTTTATTCACATCTTGCCGATAAAAGTCTTGCAATAAGAGGAAATGACGGAAAGGGAGTATACGGCATACCTTATGTTGTTGAGGGTTACGGAATTATATATAACGAAGAAATAACCGATAGGTATTTTTCGCTTAAAAACCGCAACAACGATTACACCTCTATGGACGATATAAAAAGCTTTTCGGCACTCAAAACCTTGGTAAGTGATATGACCGCCAAAAAAAGCGAGCTCAAAATAGACGGCGTTTTTGCCTCGACTTCACTTGCTTCCGGCGAGGATTGGCGTTGGCAGACGCATCTTTTGAATGTTCCGCTTTACTATGAATTTGAGCAGAATGACGATTACAAGGACCCGACCGTTGCAGGGCTTAACTCAAAGGAAATCGCATTCAGATATTCGGAAAACTATAAAAATATTTTTGACCTTTATACCGAAAACTCGGTTACCGCAAAGACTCTGTTAGGCTCTAAATCAACCGATGATTCAATGGCGGAGTTTGCGCTCGGCAAGGTAGTAATGGTACAAAACGGAAACTGGGCGTGGTCACAGATAGAAAAGGTGAGCGGAAACAAGGTTAAAAAGAATAAAATCAAATTTTTACCGATTTATACGGGTATAGACGGCGAAGAAAATCAGGGCATCTGTATAGGTACGGAAAACTATTTTGCAATTAACAAAAATGCCGACAGCAAAACAAAAAAGCAGGCGCTTGACTTCCTCGACTGGCTGTTTTCCTCTTCAAAGGGCAAAAAATTCGTGACCGAAAAGTTGGGCTTTGTAACCCCGTTTGACACATTCAAAGAGGATGAAAGACCGAGCGACCCATTAGCCCGTGAAACTTTAAGATATTTAAATGACGATGAATATAAAAATATACCTTGGGTGTTCACCTCGTTCCCCGGAGAGTCCTTTAAAACCGCAGTCGGAAATGCTTTGCTTGACTATGTTCAAGGGGACGGCAGCTTTAACAGCATTGTTAAAACAACAAAGGAAAAGTGGAAGAGTGAAAGATAATAAATGTATAAAAATTTAAAAAGATGGTTTCCTGTTTTTTGTCTGCCCACTCTTGCGGCATTTCTTATAGCATTTTTTATACCCTTTATAGTCGGAATTTACCTTTCGTTTTGCGATTTCCGTACAGTTACCGATGCAACCTTTGTGGGATTTTCAAATTATATAAGGGCTTTTACCGATAACAAAGAATTTATAGATTCGCTTGTATTTACCCTTAAATTTACCGTAGTTTCGGTTTTAAGCGTAAATATATTTGCCTTTGCGCTTGCCCTTGCGCTGACAAGAGATATAAAAGGCGTGAATTTCTACCGTACGGTGTTTTTTATGCCTAATCTTATCGGCGGAATTATACTCGGATATATCTGGCAGCTAATAATAAACGGCATTTTATACAATTACGGATATTCAATAACATCAAACGCAAAATACGGATTTATCGGTCTTATCGTGCTTACAAATTGGCAGATGATAGGATATATGATGATAATATATATAGCAGGTATACAAAATATCAGCACAGATATAAAGGAAGCTGCCAAGGTTGACGGTGCAGGACCCTTCAGAACGCTTATTTCAATAACTATTCCGAGCGTTATGCCTGCTATAACGATATGTCTTTTCCTGACTGTTACCAACTGTTTTAAGGTGTTTGACCAGAATCTTGCACTTACGGCAGGCGCTCCTGCAAAGAAAACGCAGATGTTGGCACTTGATATTTACAACACCTTTTACGGGCGAGTGGGCTTTGAGGGCGTAGGTCAGGCAAAAGCGGTTGTATTTTCGGCTCTTGTTGCGGTTATAGCACTTACCGAGCTTTATTTTACAAGGCGGAAAGAGGTTGAAGGCTGATTATGGTAAAAATGATAAAATCGGTTTTGATAACCGTTGTTTTGTTGGCTCTCGCCGCTTTGTTTTTAGCGCCGATAGTAATTATCATTATAAATTCCTTTAAGCAAAAGTTTTCAATAAGCCAAACCCCGTTTTTGCTTCCGAACAGCGAAAACTTTGCAGGTTTTCAAAACTATCTTTCGGGCATAAGCGATACAGGATTTGCAGGTGCATTTCTGCGCTCGGTTTTCATAACTGTTTTTTCGGTTGCGGTTATTGTTATTTTCACCTCTATGACCGCTTGGTTTATAGTGAGGTCAAAATTCAAAGTATGCAAAGCTATGTACTATATATTTCTGTTTTCTATGATAGTACCTTTTCAGATGGTTATGTTTACAATGTCTAAAACTGCAAATGTTTTGGGGCTTGACAATCCCTTGGGTATTATAATAATATATTTAGGGTTTGGAGCAGGACTTTCCGTTTTTATGTTTTCGGGCTTTGTTAAATCTGTACCTTTAGGTATAGAAGAAGCGGCGGCGATTGACGGATTAAGTCCTTTCGGGACCTTTTGGCAGGTTGTTTTTCCCATATTGAAGCCCACCGCCATAACCGTTGCAATTTTAAATACTATGTGGATTTGGAACGATTATCTGCTTCCGTACCTTGTTATAGGAAGCGATTATAAAACAATTCCCGTTGCAGTTCAGTATTTAAAGGGCGGTTACGGCTCTATTGATATGGGAGCTATGATGGCAATGCTTGTGCTTGCCGTTATACCTGTGGTAATATTCTATCTTTCCTGCCAAAAATATATTATTAAGGGAGTCGCTTCCGGTGCTGTCAAGGGTTAATTTACCAAAACAAAAAAGCGGTGTGCTTTTACCTCTTTCCTCGCTTCCGAGCAGGTGCGGTATAGGTACATTCGGTATAGAAAGCTATAAGTTTATTGATTTTTTATGTGATACAAAACAGAAATACTGGCAGCTTTTGCCGCTTGTTCCTTTGGGTGAGGGCAATTCGCCATATAAATCCTCATCATGCTTTGCAGGTGAGCTGCTTTATATCGACCTTGATTTTTTAGTGCGTGACGGTCTGCTTTCCTATTCTGATTTAAAACAAAACGCCGTAAC
>JAZLFV010000092.1:0-4885 GCA_045615965.1 Acutalibacteraceae bacterium | reverse complement strand
TTATGATATGCCCCGAATACATTTAGGCGCCGAGGTGCTTTACTTTTCGGGTATGGGCAAAAGCGAAGGAATTAAAAAGTTAAGGCTTGAAGGTACAAGCTATATTTTAATTGAGCTGCCGGTTAATGTGATTACAAGCAGTATTATAGACGATATAAGGGAAATAAAGCTTAATTTGGGGCTTACTCCGATTATTGCCCATATCGAAAGGATTTACGGAGCTAAAAACTTTAAAAAACTGATTTCGCTTATAGAAACAGGTTATTGCTTGGCGCAGGTCAATGCAACTTCATTTATAAAAGGCTCTGCAAAGCGCATAACGCATAAGCTTGTTAAAAAAGGATGGGTTTCTTTTATTGCAACAGATACCCATTCTGTTCACGGCAGACCTCCTCGTATGGATTCGGCGCTTGATATAGCTGAAGTACGGCTGAAAAGCGAAATTTACAACCGAATAATTGCAAATATGAATATGCTTATAAAGGATAAATAGATGAAAAGTAAAACGGTCAGCATAAACAATAAAGGAAAGCTTACCTATATCACCTTTCCGAAGATTTCGGCAACCGGGCTTACTAATCACGCTTTTTCCACACGGCTCGGAGGGGTAAGCAAGGGGCATTTTTCTTCGATGAATATGAGTTTTTCCCGTGGCGATATTGAAACCGATGTGCGTAAAAATTACGAAATACTGTGTAGTGCAGTAGGCATAAAAACCGAAAATCTTGTTTTTACGAAACAAACTCATACCGATAACATAAAAATTGTTACCGATAAGGACAGAGGTACAGGATTTTCAAAACCCGAATTTTCGGATATAGACGGTCTTGTTACGAACTGTAAAAATGTGGCTCTTGTAACTCAATTTGCAGATTGTACACCTCTTTTGCTTTTAGACCCCGTAAAAAAAGTTATTGCTTCTTCACATTCGGGTTGGCGTGGAACGGTAAAGCGAATTGGCGAAAAAACCGTTAAGATTATGGCAGATGAATTCGGCTCAAATCCTGCGGATATTATTGCGGCAATAGGACCTAATATAGGCGTTTGCTGCTATGAGGTTGACGAGAAGGTTTACCGTGAGTTTTTAAATGCGGGATTTGATAATTCTGTTATTTTTAAACCAAAGGGCAACGGCAAATATATGCTTGATTTAAGGCTTGCAAATAAAATTATTTTAATTAATTCGGGCATAAAGGAGCAGAATATGGACATTTCGGATATTTGCACTCATTGTAACAGCACCGAAATGTTTTCACATAGAGCGCACGGTGCGAACAGAGGCAACCTTGCGGCGTTGATAGAGCTAAAATGAAACACCTGCGGAAAAATTGATATTCCCATATAGCTTAACGGGAATCAATCGTCCGCAGGTGTATTGTTTATTTTCTTATTAAATTCAATAGTTGCTCTTTTGTATTAAGCTCGGGATTTTTTCGAACGGCATCTGCCAAGCCTTCAAGAGCCTTTCCGATATCATTTTCATAGAGTCCGATTTTTTTAAGCTCGTCTCCGTTAATTTTCAGATGCGATATTCTATAAGGCTCTGCCGATTTTATTATTTCCTTTGCAGTTTGTTTTACGCCGTTTAAATCCTCATCAAAAATCAAGGTTTTACAGTCGGCAACATCATATAGGATCTGCGGATTTACAAGGCTTAAAGCAAGCTTTATTTCAGCTTTACTGCTTTTTTTGTTTAAAAAAAGAATATTATTTGCGCTGTTTAAATAATTTTTTTGAGCATTTGAAAGCTTTAATGATTTTTGAATTTCTTTGAAATCGCATTCGCAAAGCTTAAAAAATGCAAAAAGTCGGAGATTTTCGTTATCGGGTAATTTCGAAATTTTCTTTAAATCTTTGCACTTTTCTATGCCGAAGCTTTTAAGACCGCCTGCATTTATCAGCGGGTAAAGGGCATCTGCGTTTTTGCCCGAAATCGCTTTTTTAAGCTCAGAAAACACACGCTCGGCGCTAATATGCCTTAAATTTTCGGATAAACCGAGTGCGGCTTTTTTTGTGTCTTTTTCAATTTTAAAATCAAGTACCGAAGCAAATCTGAAAAGTCTTAAAATGCGAAGCACATCTTCGTAAAATCTTTGTGTTGGGTTGCCTACGGCACGAAGAATTTTATTTTCAATATCCCCGGTTCCGCCGAAAAAATCAACAATTCCGCTTTTTTTGTTGAATGCAAGGGAATTAACGGTGAAATCACGCCTTGATAAATCTTCTTTTATATTGCTTACAAAGCTGACACTTTCGGGATGCCGCATATCGGCATATCCGCTTTCTGTTCTGAATGTTGTAACCTCAACGGGAGTTCCGCTTTCGGTTATTACGGTGACTGTTCCGTGGGCAATCCCCGTATTGACCGTCTTTTTAAAAAGCGGTTTTATCTGTTCTGGCAGAGCGTTAGTTGTAATATCGTAATCAAACGGAACTTTTCCCAACAAGCTGTCACGAACACATCCGCCTACGATATAGGCTTCAAAACCATTTTTTTCGAGGATATCTATAACATTTTGGATTTCTTGCGGAACAGTTATCATTTTTTCACCTTCTTTATAATAAAAATGTTTATTTTTTGGAAAAAATATGTTAAAATAATTATTTAGATAATAAAAAGTATTGTAAGAGTAATTTTCAGGAGTGGTTTTGTGAAGGAATTAAGAGAAACCGATAAGCTTCTTTTGGGTATAAATAAAATTCATATGGTGGGGATAGGCGGAAGCGGTATGTGCCCTATTGCCGAAATACTTAAGAGCAAGGGCTTTTGTGTTTCGGGCTCGGATAGTTTAAAAACCGAAAAAACCGATTATCTCGAATCACTTGGAATAAAGGTGTTTATAGGTCAAAAGAAAGAAAACATAGACGGTGCGGAGCTTTTAGCCTACTCTGCCGCCGTTCCCGAAAACAATCCTGAGCGTGTTGCGGCAAGGGAAAATGGCATTCCGCAGATGGAACGTTCGGTACTGCTCGGCGCCATAACAAGGCAGTATCAAAATGTAATCGGAGTTTGCGGTACTCACGGCAAAACCACCGTCACCTCTATGATAACACAAATTCTACTCCTTAGCAAGATGGAACCTACTGCTGTTATAGGCGGCAAGCTACCCATTTCAGGTACTTCTTCTGTTATTGGTACATCAGAAACACTTGTATGCGAATCCTGTGAGTTTGTAAACAGCTTCCTTGAATTTTCGCCCGATGTATCGGTGCTTCTTAATATTGATAACGACCATCTTGATTTCTTTAAAACAATGGAGAACTTAACCGAATCGTTTAAAAAGTTCGTGTCTATGTCCAAAACTGCATATATAAACGGTGACGATGTGCGTTGCAAGGCTTTGTCGGCAGATGTGCCTGCAAAGGTGATAACATTCGGCAGGGATAAAGCAAACAACTACTATGCAGATAACATAAAAACAGGAGAAAAAGGATATATTTTCGATGTTTTCAAATCCGGTAAAAATTTAGGTACGTTGGAAATGCGTATACCGGGCGAGCATAATATTTATAACGGTCTTGTATCCTTTGCGGTATGCTATGATATGGGTGTAAGTGCAAAGGATATAGCAGATGCGGTTTATAAGTTTTCGGGTGCAGGCAGAAGATTCCAGAATTACGGTAAATTTTCGGGAATTACAGTAGTTGATGACTATGCGCATCACCCAACCGAAATCATGGCAACATTAAGTGCCGCAAAATCACTTGATTTTAAAAAGGTTATAACTGTTTTTCAGCCCTTTACCTATTCACGTGTTGCACTTTTAAAGGACGGTATGATTGAAGCCTTAAAGCTTGCAGACAAGGTGTTTTTAACTCCAATTGTAGCCTCAAGAGAGGAAAACATTTACGGTGTATCCTCAGAAGATATTGCAAACGCTCTGCCAAGTGCAGAGGTTGTAAGCGATTATGCCGAGCTTACCGATAAAATGATAAAATCGGCAAGCGAGGGCGATATCCTTATAACAATGGGAGCCGGCGATATTTATAAGGTGGCAGAAAAGCTTACGGAGAAGCTGAAATGAAAACGCAGAAGCTATACGACCAAAATGCTTATATCTCTGAATTTTCGGCAACTGTTTTAAGCTGTGAAGAAACAGACGGAAAATACAAAATAATTCTTGATAAAACCGCATTTTTCCCCGAAGCGGGCGGTCAACCCTGCGATGTCGGAAGTATGGGAGATGCAGAGGTCTTTGATGTTCAAATCTGCGGAGATATAATTTACCATTATGTAAATAAACCTGTTAAAGAGGGAAAATCCGTTGATTGCAAAATAGATTTTTTGCGCCGTTTTTCTTTTATGCAAAACCATACGGGCGAGCATATTGTTTCGGGAATAGTAAATAAGCTTTACGGCTTTGATAATGTAGGCTTTCATTTAAACGAAGAGGTTGTAACACTTGATTTTGACGGTATATTGAGCCGTACTCAGCTTGATGAAATTGAGCTTAAAGCAAACGAAAAAATATGGCAGAATAAATCGGTTAAGGCATATTATCCGAGTGCGGACGAGCTGAAAGATATTTCTTTCCGCCAAAAAAAGGAAATTGACGGTGAGCTTCGTTTGGTTAATATTGAGGATACCGATATATGTGCCTGCTGTGCTACGCATGTTAAAAGCACAGGCGAAATAGGTGTTATAAAGCTTTTGAATTTTGAAAAAATGCGTGGCGGAATACGCATTTATATGAAATGCGGTAATTTGGCACTTCTTGATTATCAGAATAAATTTGAAAATATATCAAAAATTCAAAATCTTTTGTCTGCAAAGGCAGAAGATACTGCTCTTGCGGTAGAACAGCTTTGCAAAAAATGTGATGAAGAAAAGCAAAAGAATGCCGGACTAAGGCAAAAAATGATTGATTGTCTTGTAAGCTCTGCA
>JAZLFV010000091.1:0-9904 GCA_045615965.1 Acutalibacteraceae bacterium | reverse complement strand
ATCCGAGTGATTCGATTAAATCTGCCACTCTTTCGGTTAAAACATCACAGTTTTTTTGATTATCGCTTTCAACCATAACTCTGATAATAGGTTCTGTTCCGCTTTCACGAATAAGGATTCTGCCGTTGTTTCCGAGCTCATTTGAAATTTCGCTTACAAGAGCTTTTACTTTTTCGTCTGCAGCCACAAGCGATTTATCGGAAACCGTAACATTTCTTATGGATTGAGGATACATTTTAACCGGCTCTGCCAACTTTCCAAGCGTGGTTTTCTTATCAATCATTTCTTCAAGAAGCATAATTGCGCTTAAAATACCGTCACCTGTGGTTGCGTATTTTCTTACTATTACATGGCCGGACTGTTCTCCGCCCAAATAATAGTTATTCTCCATCATACATTCGTGAACATAACGGTCGCCAACGGTTGTTTGAACATAACCGATTCCGGCATCGTCAAGTGCTTTGTAAAGCCCCATATTAGACATAATGGTGGTAACAACCTTGTTTCCGGGTAAAAGCCCTTTATCACGCAAACGCTTGCCTATAACATAAATAATATGGTCGCCGTTTACCGTGTTTCCGTTTTCGTCAACTGCTATAAGGCGGTCGGCATCTCCGTCAAAGGCAAAGCCCACATCCATATGGTTTTCTTTTACGAATTTGCGAAGGGAGCTTATATGGGTAGAACCGGCGTTTTCGTTTATGTTAAGACCGTCAGGCGCATCGTTTATCACACTTACCTGTGCGCCTAAGGCGCTGAACACCGAGCGTGCTATCATCCAAGAAGCGCCGTTTGCACAGTCAAGGGCAACCTTCAGATTCTTATATGAATTTGCGGCAATGGAAATAAGATATCCGACATAACGGTTTCTGCCTGCAACATAATCGGATACCATACCGATTTTATTACGGTGCGCAAGCGGTAAATCGTCACCGATTATGTCAAACTCACTCATATCGCCGTCAATATATTTTTCGATAAGCGATAGTGTGTAGTCGTCCATCTTTTCGCCAACACGGTTTAATAGCTTTATTCCATTATCGTAATAAGGATTATGCGAAGCCGAAATCATAATACCGCAATCAAAATTATCCTGCCGTACAACATATGAAACGCTCGGTGTTGTTGTAACATGAAGCATATATGCATCGGCACCCGAAGCCGTAACACCGGCAACAATTGCATATTCAAGCATATAGCTTGAACGCCTTGTATCCTTGCCGATTACTATTCTTGCTCTGTGATTAGGCTTGTTTGAAGCCATATTTTGATAATACCACCCTAAGAATCTGCCTATTTTATAGGCATGGTCGGCGTTAAGTGTTTCGTTGGCTTCACCTCTGAAGCCATCTGTTCCGAAATATTTTCCGCTGAATGAAAACGATTCCTTCGTTTTAAAAAGATTTTCGGTATATGAAGGCTCAAGCGGAACTTCATTCCGCAAAAGGTCGTCTATGGTAACATTAAAAAGTGTGGAAAGCTGTATTATTTTACTGATTTCCGGCATAGATATATCCGATTCCCATTTTGAAACCGATTGTCTTGAAACATCAAGATGTGCCGCTAATTGCTCTTGGGAAAACTGAAAAGATGTACGAAGAATGGCGATTTTTTGCCCGATTGTCATTTTATATCCTCCCGAAGTTTTATTTTCTGTAACCTGAATTATAACATCAAAGTTAATCCATGTCAATACACATAGTGTCAACCACAGGTTGCTAATTTGCTTTTTTGATTATAGCTGCCATTACGGTAACATCATCTGAAAGTGAGGGGCTTATTCTTCTTTTAGCACAATTACATATATGTTCGGCAAGCGCTTGGGCGCTTCCGTCTTTAAAGCATTCAAGCTCGGATTTTATCCAATCGGTTCCCTCGCAGGTTGCACCGTCTGATAAAAGCAGAATAATATCGTTTGCTTTGAGGCGGATTTTTGCTGTATCAAACGATACATTTTCAAGTATGCCTACGGGCAGGGAATTGCTTTGTGCTACTCCGCAGCTGCCACTTCGCTTTACAAGGGTGGGAGCGGCGCCTGCTTTATAAAACTTAACATCTCCTGTATAAAGGTCTATGCTTACTATATCGAGGGTGGCAAGCGATTCATCGCTTGATTTAAAAAGCATAGATGAGTTTAAAAGCTTTAAGGCGCAGTTGTAGTTAAATCCTGCCTTGATAAGCTGTGCCATAAGACCTGATGCCATAGCGCCGTCTACTGCCGCCCTGCCGCCGGTTCCCATTCCGTCACTTAAAATCATAATATAATGACCCTTGCCGTCATTGAAGCAGGAAAAGGCATCTCCCGAAATAACATTTTCTTTTGATGGAGATTGCTCTATTCCGACATCTATTTTATAGCTTGCGTGCTCGCTTAGTGTAAGGTAAATAAAATTGCCCGAATCTGTAACGGTGGGCGCATCGAAATCAAGCTCGCAGGCGGCTGAGCAGAACTTCATTATCTTGCGTTTGTTTATAACAAGCTCGGGAGATTTTTTGATTTTTACGGTTGCGGTTGTTCTGCCGAATTTATCGGTAAAGGCACTTGTTTCGGTTGCATTCAGCTCAAGATTTTTAAGAACGGAGGCGATATTTAATGAAACGGGCGAGTTAAACGCCTCTTCGGTTTCAAAATCCTTTCCCAATTCGTACAGCATTTCCGAAATACCCAAAAACTGATTGCATACCACATTGCGTACCTCTTCAATGCGATGCTCACCGGCAATAAACGATGAATATTCGGTATATCTTTTAACAACCGATTCGTATAATTTTCCGTATCTTATGCAACGCCCTTTTAAATCGTTGGGAATCTCTTTATTTTCGCTTTCGATACCTTTAACCGATTTAATTATTTCGGATACGGAATTTACGGTAGCATTTCTTCTTTCCTCCCAACAAAGGGAACGGTTTTTACATCCCCGGCAGGAATCCTCCTCTATTTTAAAGAGTATGTGTCCGAAATCGGGAACATTTATTTTTCTTAATTCCTTTGAAACCTTTTCGGTTGTTTTAGAAATTTCCCGCAACGCATCAGCAGCCATCGTAAGGCGTATGTTCATAGCCTTTTTTACTCCTGAGTTTTCGGAAATTTTAGGTGAAAGGGAAAAAAGTTTACTTATATATGTGCCTAAGCTTTGCGGGATAAAAAGGAAAAGAACAGAGCCTATGATTACTTCGGCAAAGCCTTTAAAAAATGAGCCTTTAAAACCGGAAAGCGAAGAATCGGTTAAATAACAAATTATAACCGATGCGCCTTGAGCATATTTTCCGAGCGGAGCAAAAATTCCGGCAGTCATTCCGCCTAACGAATATGAAAAAAATGAATTGTTATAATTTCCGGTTAACGCACAGGCGAATGAAACGGCTATTCCGCTGACGGCACCTGAAAGTGTACCGCCGTATTTTGAGGCAATCAAAATAAGTAAAATTCCTGCGGTTTTCCCAACAGAAATCCCGTAAACACTTATGCGCTCGAGTCCCATAAGAAAAATGCTTACGGTTATAAGAAGAGAAGCCATTTCGTTTGCCGAAAGACCTAATTCGTTTCTTGTAAGCGCTTTTGAAGAAACACAGATAAAGTATGCTCCTGCGGCGGATAAAAATCCCTCGCAAAGAAAGGCGAGCGTATCGGCAGGAGCGCCCGTTAGAGTAAGAGTGTTGGTGATTGTGCTTGAAAGTAAGGTTATAAAACCTGCAAAAATCGGGTTTTCCGAAATTTTAACATACTGCGAGGTTATGAGCTTTATCGCAAGTATGGCAAAAAGCGCCGCTATGTAACGAAATCCGTTTCCTGAAAATGCGGTTAAAAAATATCCGCTGAAAACTCCTATTGCGGCAGAAGCGTAAAACGGTTTTACAATTCCTCCCAAAAAAGCAAGACCGAACGGAAGCATAAGTCCTTTTACCGATGCTTTTGCGGATATGTAACCCAAAATCGCAACAATCGAGTGCTTTAATATCCCTTCCGAAATTTCGGCTTTTGAAAAATCCTCTTTTATTGTGCCTTGATGTATGTTTTCTTTCATTTTAAACACCGCCGTTTTTTTTATTTCAGTCCCTTAGAAATTATTATAATTTTATGTTTGCCTATATTTTGTCAAAGTAGGACTGAAAATAAACACTCTTTTTATCGTAATTTGTTATCAGGATAAAAGAATAAAAAATTACAAATCAGGCAAAATAAAGAATAGTATTAAGAAAGCGGTGAAAATATGAAAAAATTAGTAAAAATTGTTGCGGTGTTCCTTGTTTTTTCAATATGTATGTCGGTGGGAGTTTATGCTCTTTCCAAAATGGGCTCAAGAGGAAAAGAAGTTACAAGCATACAAACGGCTTTGAAGCAAAGGGGCTATTATAAAGGAAATGTAGACGGCATTTTCGGGACGCAAACAAGAACGGCTGTCAGAAATTTTCAGAGGGATAAAGGGCTTACGGTTGACGGTATAGCAGGCAAAAAAACACTTGCGGCGCTTGGAATAAAAAGCTCTTCAAACACAACAAGCTCATCCGATTATACTCTGCTTGCAAGACTTATTTCGGCAGAGGCAAGGGGAGAGAGCTATATCGGTCAGGTTGCTGTAGGTGCGGTTGTGCTTAATAGAGTAGAACATCCTTCTTTTCCCGATACCGTTTCGGGAGTTATTTACCAAAAAGGTGCATTTTCCTGCCTTAATGACGGTCAGTTTTACGAGCCGGTAAGCGATAGCGCTTATTCTGCGGCAAGAGATGCATTAAATGGTGTTGACCCATCGGGCGGCGCAATTTATTATTATAATCCCGCCAAAACCACAAACAAATGGATTTTAGGCAGAAAAATTATAACCACAATAGGCAGACATGTTTTTTGTGTGTAAAAATACCGCCTATGATAAAAAACACAGGCGGTTACATATTGTATAATATATTTATCTGTATATTTATCTGTGTGCAAGCTTTCTGGCTTCCGAAAGCCCGTCAATTAAAGCGTTTATATCGTCTTTTGTGTTGAACCTTGAAAGACCTATTCGCAGAGCGCCGTCAATAATATCGTTTTTAAGACCTATCGCTTCTAAAACATGACTGCGTTTTCCTTGCTTGCAGGCGGAGCTTTTGGAAACATATATTTCTTTTGTTTCAAGGAAATTCATAAGCACTTCGCTTCGGTATCCCGGCATTGAAATGTTCAGTATATGCGGCGCATCGGACTTAATATACTTGATTTCGGGCAGTTTTTCTTCGATTTGAGAGATAAGCAGATTTTTAAGTTCTCTGATTTTTTGGGCTTCGGGGTCTTGCCGGCAGGCAGCGGCAAATGAGGCGATTTGCGGCATAGCTTCTGTTCCGGCACGAAGACCGAATTCCTGTTCTCCGCCGACAATTAAAGGCTTGATTTTAATGCCTGATTTAATGTAAAGCGCACCAATACCCTTTACGGCGTGTATTTTATGACCGCTTACCGAAATCATATCAGCTCCCAAGGCTTTTGCATTAAACGGAATTTTCATAAATCCCTGAACGGCATCTGTGTGAATTAAAATATCGGGATTTATTTTTTTTACCCGTTTTGAAATTTCGGATATATCGGTAACTGCTCCCGTTTCGTTGTTTACAAGCATAAGCGATATAAGAATGGTATCATCTTTTATTGCTTCAATAACCGAATCGGCGGTGATTTTGCCTGTACTGTCAGGTTTAAGTCGTGTTACGGTATAACCTCTTAACTCAAGTAAATCAAGACTTTTTCTTACTGCATCGTGTTCAACCGATGAGCTTATGATATGCTTTCCACGGCGTTTGTTAAGCTCCGCACCCATAAGAATCGCAAAATTATCGCTTTCGCTTCCGCAAGAGGTGAATATAACCTCATTGGGCGTTGCACCAAGACGGTCGGCAACGGCTTTTCGGCAATCGTCAAGTAAAGTCTTCGCTTTTCTGCCCAATGTATGGGTAGAGGAGGGATTGCCGTATGTATTCTCCATAACATCAAGTGCGGCATCTATTGCCTGATTGCAGATTTTGGATGTTGCCGCATTGTCAAAATAATGTTCCATTAAAATATCTCTTTTTCTGAATTTTTTTATATTTTACCTCTTTACCGAGCTTAAATCAAGAAAAAATACATATATTTTCAATAAACTTTACTGAAATCAGTTGACTTTTCAGGTTTATTCAATTAAAATTATAGCGTTGTATTTATTATTATGCGGGTGTGGCGGAATTGGCAGACGCGCCAGCCTTAGGAGCTGGTGTCTTCGATGTGCAGGTTCAAGTCCTGTCACCCGCACCAAAGCATTCAAACCCGAACCTTTTACCAATCGGTGAAACGTTCGGGTTTGTTATTTACTTCTGAAAAATTACATAGTTCTGTTGCTGACAAATTGCAGAGATGTTTCTTTTCATCTCTGCAATTTGTTTTATGACACTATCAAAATGTATGACTTTTTATGTAAAAAATGCGGTAATGAGTAAATTTCAGCTTTTAAGGTAATATTTTTCGGTGTCGTCATACCAATACTCAAAGGATCGGCGGATGTGGTTCGTTTAGAGCATTTTACAATCAATAAATACTAATAAATATTATTAGTTGAATGTTGTTTTTACATCTACAACTGTCAATATGGGAATTTGTTCATATATATAGTCATAATCAATATAACCTTTTTCAAGCAGGATTTTATAATATTGACAATTCAGCTCGTAGAAATCCTTTTCGCTTATATAATCACAAAATTCCTCATAAGCGAACAGCCCGTAATTTCCTATATCAGACTCTTTTTGTTCTTTGATATATCTCATATCCGAGCCAATTTCAAATACTTCTGAACGATTTCCGGTTATGGACACGATACCATTTGTAATAAAATTCTCATTGTATGCGGTGATTATCGAATACGAACCGGTATGTCTTTTTATTACGGTTCCGGAAATAAGTTTAACCGTTTCTCCGTTTTCCAACATAAATTCATCGCCGATAAATGATTCAAAATTATCAGTTGAAATTTGAGAATATGTATGCTTTGTGCAATTCAAAAAACCGTGAACATTTATTATTTCAACTGTTTTTCTGTTTGAAAAAGTCAATGACAAAACATCATAATCAGCATCTCCATGATAATAAATCTTTGAAACGGAGCTCTTTTCGAACAATCCTGTATCAAGATTGTAGGTAAGCAATTCGTCACCAGGCATAATATTTTCAATTAACATTTGTGAGCCATTCGCCATTGTAACAAGCGTTTCGGATGCAACACAAGTGGGCGATGTTCCTTCTACTCTAATTGTCACATCGCAATCCGGCATTGTAAAACTGTATCTTCCGCCTGAGTGGGTTACAGCATATGTCTGGTCACCGTTTTTAGCTTTTACAGTAACAGATGTTACGCTTATAGTCGCACTTGCGGTAAAGGAGACGGTTTCTCCGTAATGTGCTTTCCCGTTCGTATGGTCTATAAGTTCATATTCTCCGCCATTTGTGCTGGTTGGGGATAAGGAAATGGTATGTTCAGCCAAACTTTCCGTAATCGTTACGGTAATATCACCGAATGTGCCGGCGGGAATATCTATTTTCTTACTGTCATCTGAATTGATACTTCCTTTAGTTGTAGTGGATATTGAATAAGTTTTTCCGATTGATGGAGTATACGTAAGTGCCACGGTTTGACTGTCATTTGGCTTATAAGTATAGCTTCCGACATTTGTTTTGTTATAAGTGATATTATAAGTTGCCGGTTCCCATAATGCATATAAATTAACCGCCACAGAGGAATCTCCGCTGAATTTATACGGACTGCTTATCGCATTTCCTGAGGTACTTGCAGACCATCCCTTAAAATTATATCCGTCTCGTTCGAAATTTCGGTTGCCGGATATGTTATAACTATCTGACCTGATATTACTTTCGGTATCGGATGTATTTGTTCCGTCATTTTTATGAAATACTATTGAATAAGTGGGACCGGTATATTCTTGCCAGTTTGCAGTAAATGTTATATTGTCGGAAACGGTATAATGAGAATTGCCGGCATAGGTTTTTCCGGTTGAATCTGACCAATTTAAAAAACTGTATCCTTCTCTTGTAGGAGTCGGCAAGGTAATTTGAGAGCCCTTCAAATGCACAGCCAGAGTTGATTTATCCGAATAATTGTGATTATATCTGATTGTACAAGATGTTTGTGTTGAAACTTCTACACGACCGAAAGCTCCGCCAATCCATTGCCATATTCTTTGGAGGAAATTGGTTTTATCTCCGCCAAGGTCATCAATCTCATCATAGATTGTCCACTCAAGTATGTCGAATGATGTTTCGGGATTATAACTTGATGTGAGAATCAACGAACGGCTTTCATCATATGTTATATTTTCTGCGATTACAATGGACAGTACTTTATTATTGCCGCTTTTTACCGTTAATTTTCGGCTTCTTCCTTCATCACGGTAAAAGTTCCAAAAAGTACCTTGATTCTCTTGACCGTATTGAGAATTATATGTATATCCGTAATCCGTATTACATTGGTCAAAAAAAGAGATTGCTTCATTATCCAACCAGGGATAATCAGATTGATTCAAGTTTTGAAGTTTTGCTTTCGTAAAATTGCCGCCATTCAAAAATTCGCTTTTGGTACCGACAGCACGAACAAAATATTCACCAATCTGATTCAGGTCATTATGCCTTTGATCTGATTTTTGGGCAAGCTTTGTGTTAATGCGAAAGGTGGTCATCATCGAAAGTATCAGACCGATAATGGCAAATATAACCAATCCGAATACGATTGCCCACTCCATAGCAGCGCCTTTTTTATCGTGAAGTATTCTTTTAAGCATATTAAACTCATCCTTTTCTGTACGAAATGCAGCAACGGTTTCTTTGCAAAATATTATTTTGTGTTTTGTCTGAACGGGAATCATTCTGCAAAGCGGTTATATCTGATACGGAAAGAATCCAAGCTTTGATTTTCGGTTCTATTGAAGTGTCGCCTGAGGAAACCTTTGAAAAGGTTACCATTATGTAACAACCAACATCAGATTTCGGCGGAATATAATAAAAATATTTCGTATATGAGGCACCGTCAATCATAACAGACTTCGATTTTAGGCTTTCTGAAAAAGATGCCCCTTGATTTGTTGATATATTTCCATAGCTGGTTGAAAAAATTGCAGTTTGTGTTCCGTCTGCGTTAATTAGTGATATTTGGTAGCAAAAGCTGGTTGAATTAACCGGTATTCTTTGAACGGAAATGCTTAAATTATCCGGATTCTTTATTGCGTTATTCTCGTAAAATGTACTGTAAACAGAATTCTGTGCTGTCGGTTTATCGTTTTCAAATGCCGCTTCATTTGTTCCGTACTCAAAAGAAATTACTTCGTTAGCTCCGCTCATGAATTTGATTGTTTTAGACTGTTCGTCATAGTCAACAGAGTCAATTTGTACACCATCGCCAATTGTAAGGCTGGCATATTTTTCCGTACCCGATGTACCGCTGTAAGTTGTGTCTTGACTAAAAGCACATTTTTCTATGATTTCATCATGAGCATCCGATATTTTCTTTCCGGTATAACTGTAAAGCTTAATATCCCCCGGAGCGTAGATTTCGATTTTACCGTTTGATTTTAATTCGTAATTGATTTTGGAATTGTTACTGTCTGTAAAGGTATAATCGGTATATATTATTTCATTCTCTACTGTCATATCACCTATAGGGCAAAAAGCATCATACCTATTATAAAATTTGATATAGTCATCAACTTGCGTATAACCCAATCGGTCGGAATCGGACCAAGCATAGTATGATAATAAATATCCAACGTATCCTTTTTCCGTGGGAGTGGCTGACTCCATCCCACAGGTATCTATTGCATAAGACGGTAAATGCCATTCTGATGTTTTTACATCGGAATAGTTATTCGTAACATTCGTGCCGGAAGTCGG
>JAZLFV010000090.1:0-3176 GCA_045615965.1 Acutalibacteraceae bacterium | reverse complement strand
AGAGATTTGGGATTTTTCAAGACTGCCGATGATTATAAAACGGTATATGAAAAAATAGAGAACCGATTAGGTTCGGAAAGACTTAAAGCTTTTCATTCTCATTTTTCAAAGATAGAGTATACCGCCGGCGGTGAAAAACGCCATTTAACCTTTGCCGATACCGTTTTCGGTCCTGATTTTGAGCCGGTTATGGAGCTCTCGGCAAAAAAGAATTGCAGTAATATCTTTATCTGTGAATCAGATGGCACTCAGGCTGAGGACGCAAAACAGATGAAGGATTATTATAACTGTTTTATAGCGAATAATTAAGAATTACTATCATTTTTAAGAAAGAAGTCAGCAAATGAAGATTATCATTGCAGGTTGCGGAAAAATAGGAGATACTCTTATTAAGAGCCTTACCGCAGAGGGACACGATGTTGTTGTAATAGACAGAAATCCGAAATCTTTACAGCAAATTACAAATCTTTACGATGTTATGTGTGTGTGCGGCAACTGCGCCGATTACGATACGCTTATTAATGCAGATGTTAAGCATACCGATATTTTTATAGGTGTAACAGGGCTTGACGAGCTTAATATGTTGAGCTGTTATATTGCAAGGAGATTGGGTGCAAAGCACACTATTGCAAGAATAAGAAATCATGAATATAACGATAGCAATGAAGGATTTAATTTCTTAAAGCAACAGCTTGATATTTCACTTGTAATAAATCCTGAGCTTTTGGCGGCAAGGGAACTCTTTACGATTCTTAAATTTCCGAGTGCCGTAAATATTGAAACCTTTGCACGCAGAAAATTTGAGATGGTAGAGCTTATACTTAAAAACGATACCGTGCTTGACGGTATGAGCCTTATTGATGTTCGAAAGAAGTTTTCCGAAAATTTCCTTGTTTGTGCAGTAAGGCGTGAAGATAAGGTCTACATTCCCGATGGTAATTTCGTGCTGAAAGCAGGGGATAAGATAGGTCTTACCGCTTCTCCCACCGAGATACAAAGGCTTCTCAAAAAGCTTTCAATTCTCAAAAAACAGGCTAAAAATGTTATGATTTTGGGCGGAAGCAGAACGGCTTATTATCTTTCTAAGCTTTTGCTTCAAAGTGGAAACGGCGTTAAAATAATTGAAAAGAATAAAGAAAAATGCGAAGAATTGAGCTCGCTTTTGCCGGATGCCACAATTATTTTCGGTGACGGTGCAGGTCAGGAAATCTTGTTTGAAGAAGGCTTGCGCTCTATGGATGCCTTTGTGGCACTTACGGATATAGACGAAGAAAACATTTTGCTTTCCTCATTTGCATCGCTTCAAAATGTGCCAAAGGTAATTTCAAAGGTCAACCGTAACGAGCTTGCAAGTATTTCCGAAAAATTCGGTCTTGATTGCATTATTTCTCCAAAGGATTTGATTTCGAGTGTTTGCGTAAGATACGCCCGTGCGCTTCAAAACACAAAGGGCAGTAAAATGGAAACACTTTATAAAATTATGGACGGTAAAGCCGAGGCAATCGAGTTTACGGTTGAAGACAGCTTCAAAAATGTAAATGTACCGCTTCGTGATTTATCAACAAAAAAGGATACCATTATCGCAGGAATAATCAGGGGAAGAAAAACAATTATCCCATCGGGCGATGATGTGATTATGTCCGGCGACAGAGTTGTGGTTATTGTTGCGGGTAAAAATATGGATGACCTTTCGGATATAATCGAGTAAGAGAGTTTGAGTTATGAATATTAAAATGGTGTTTTATCTTACCGGTAAGATTATCAGGGCAGTTTCGGCGCTTATGCTTTTGCCGGTAACCGTAGCGGTGATATACGGAGAAACAAATTCGCTTTTATCCTTTGCTTTGGTTATAGCAGGCGGTTTTGCAATCGGCTCTGCTCTTACTTTTGCAGGCAGAAAGAACAATAGCGTACTTTATGCCAAAGACGGATTTATTGTTGTTGCTCTTTCGTGGCTTTTAGTTTCGGTTATTGGTGCATTACCGTTTGTAATAAGCCGTGAAATTCCGTCTTTTACCGATGCTTTTTTTGAAACGGCAAGCGGATTTACAACAACAGGAGCTTCAATTTTAACAAATGTGGAAGCCTTAAGCAAATCAATGCTTTTCTGGAGAAGCTTCACTCATTTTATAGGCGGTATGGGTGTTATAGTTTTTGTTATGGCGATTATTCCGAGCGTTTCCGACCGTTCAATCCATATTTTGCGTGCCGAAATGCCCGGACCTACTGTTGATAAAATAATGCCACGTGCAAGGGATACGGCTAAAATACTTTATCTTATATACATCGGTATGACGGCGGTGCAGGTTGTTTTGTTGCTTTTCGGCGGAATGTCACTTTTTGATAGCCTTGTTCATTCGTTTGGAACTGCCGGTACAGGCGGATTCGGAATAAAAGCAGATAGTATTGCCGGATACAGCAGCTATTGCCAATGGGTAATTGCGATATTTATGATTATTTTCGGTATAAACTTTAATGTTTTTTATTTGCTGTTTATCAAGCGCACAATATCTGCATTCAAAACCTCCGAGCTTTGGGTTTACTTAGGTATAGTTGCCGCATCTGTTGCAATGGTATGCACAAATGTTTTATCAATGTATGAAAGCTTTTCTTCGGCTGTCCGTGATTCGGTTTTTCAGGTTTCCTCCATTATTTCAACAACCGGGTATTCAACAACCGATTTTAACAACTGGCCAACCTTTTCAAAAGCAATTCTTTTACTTATTATGATAACCGGCGCATGCGCAGGTTCTACTGCCGGCGGAATCAAGATTTCGAGGGTTGTAATTCTGTTTAAGGTTATAAGCAGAAGGTTTAAGTCCCTTTTGCATCCAAGGGCTGTTTTATCGGTGAAGCTTGATAAAAAAGCAGTTGACGAGGAAACAGTTTCGGGTGTAGAAACATATACGGTTATATATTTTATTTGTATTATCGCAATTTTCCTTATTCTGTGCCTTGAAAAATCATTTGATATAGAAAGTAATTTAAGTGCAACGCTTGCCTGCTTTAATAATATAGGTCCCGGCCTTGGAAAGGTTGGACCTGCAAGCAGTTATGCCGGATATTCGGTGCTTTCAAAATGGGTACTTTCGGCGGCTATGCTTATGGGCAGGCTTGAAATTTATCCGATTTTGCTTTTTATAACTCCTTCCGCTTGGAAGAAGGGAGCATAACCG
>JAZLFV010000089.1:0-10012 GCA_045615965.1 Acutalibacteraceae bacterium | reverse complement strand
CGTTATTGAAAAAACCGAAGGCACGCAAACGGGCGAAGAGGGTTGTCTTTCCGTTCCGAAAAGATATGAAACGGTAACAAGACCTATGAAGGTTACCGTGCGTGCGCAGGATAGAAACGGAAACACCTTCAGAATTACGGGCGAGGGGCTTAAAGCACGGGCTTTTTGCCACGAAATCGACCATTTAGACGGTATTTTGTTTATTGATAAAATAGACCGAAAGGATAATTTTTAATTTATGCGAATTGTATTTATGGGCACTCCCGATTATTCGGTTAAAACACTTAAATCGCTGATTAAGTCAAAACACGAGGTTCTGGCGGTTTTTGCTCAACCCGATAAGCCTGTAGGCAGAAAGCAGATTTTAACACCTCCGCCTACCAAGACTTGCGCCGAAGAAAACGGAATAAAGGTATATCAGCCGAAAACACTTCGTGACGGCGAAGCTTTGGGTATTTTAAAAGAATTGAATCCCGATATTATTGTGGTTGTGGCATACGGAAAAATTTTGCCTGAGGAAATCCTTAATTTACCAAAATTCGGCTGTGTAAACGGTCACGCTTCACTTCTTCCACGCCACAGAGGTGCTTCGCCTATACAATGGGCGATTGTCTGCGGAGACAGCGAAACGGGTGTTACCGTTATGCAGATGGACGAGGGTATGGATACAGGCGATATAATTAAGCAGGTAAGTACAAAAATTGGCGATACCGAAACGGCAGAGGAGCTTTTTGAGCGTCTTTCGGATATTTCGGCTGATGCTATGTTAAATGTCTTAAACGATATAGAAAGCGGAACATACACCCGTATAAAACAACCCGAAGAGGGCGTTACCTATGCCCCCATAATTAAAAAAGAGATGGCTCATCTTGATTTTAACGAAGATGCTGAAACACTTGTAAATAAAGTAAGAGGATTCTATTCTTGGCCCTGCGCATATTTCGTTTTAGAGGGTAAGCGCATAAAGGTTATTTCGGCAAAAGCCGTAAATTTGAGCTCAAAGGAAGTCGGTACGGTTATAAAAAACGATACGTCTCTTGTTGTTTCGGCAGGAAACGGTACGGCGCTTGAGCTTGTTACGGTTCAACCCGAGGGAAGTAAGCCTATGAGTGTTCAAAATATGCTCAACGGTCATAAAATACCGCTTGGAACAAGGGCAGAATAGTATGGCTTTGAATATTTCAAGAAAGTGTGCCGCAGATGTCTTGGTTTCTGTTTTAAAGGATAAGGCATATTCAAATATAGCGGTATTAAAGGAATTTGAAAGCAAGGATATAAGCGGTGCGGATAAATCGCTTGCAACGGCTATCGTTTACGGCGTTCTGGACAGGAAAATAACCCTTGATTATGTTATAAAATCCTATGTAAAAGCCCCTGTTTCACGCATAAAACCAATTACCTTAAATGCTTTAAGAATTGCAATTTATCAGATAATGTTTATGGATAAAATCCCCGAAAGTGCGGCGGTAAACGAATCGGTAAACATTGTTAAGGCTTCAAAGGAAAAATATAACGCTTCATTTGTAAACGGAGTTTTGCGCTCATTTCTGAGAACTCCAGTTTCGTTGCCTTGCGAAAACGATACCTTTTCGCTGAGTATCAGATATTCCTGCCCTGAGCCTATAATAAAAAGCTTTGTTGATGATTACGGAAAAGATACCGCAATAAAGCTTTTGGAGGAATCACTTAAAAAGCCTCCAGTCACATTAAGGGTAAACACCCTTAAAACCGATAAAAATTCGCTTATTAAGGTACTCGAAGAAGAAAACATAAAGGCAGCCCGATGCAATATTTCGGATGCTCTTAATTTGGTGTCGGGGTTTGATATTTCAAAAAGCAAGGCATATAAAGAAGGACTTTTTCATATTGAAGATTTGGCTTCCCAAAAGGTTATCGGCGAAATCGGGCTTAAACCCGATATGCGTGTGCTCGATATTTGCTCCGCCCCCGGCGGTAAGGCGTTTACTATGGCGGAAATTATGGAAAACACCGGCGAAATCGTAGCTTGCGACCTTTATGAGCATAGAGTAAAGCTTATTGAAAACGGCGCAAAAAGGCTTGGTATAAAGAATATTAAGGCTGTAACTTGCGATGCGACCGTTTATAATGAGACTTTAGGGCAGTTTGACCTTGTCTTGTGCGATGTTCCGTGTTCGGGACTCGGCGTTATAAGGCGAAAGCCCGAAATAAAATACAAGGAAATCAAACCTCAAGAATATGCGCAGCTTTTAAAAACACAGACGGAAATTTTGGAAAATGCGGCGCAGTATCTCAAAAAAGGCGGAACGCTTGTTTATTCGACCTGTACTCTTAAAAATGCTGAAAACAGGCTCAGAATTATGTCTTTTCTTGACAAACACACGGGTTTTGATGTAAAATGTATGAATGAGCTTATGCCGCATATAGACGGTACGGACGGTTTTTTCCGTGCCGTGCTTGTAAAGACGGGTGATTAGCATTACCGAAAAAACAGATATTTGCTCGCTTTACGATAACGAGATAAAACAGCTTGTTTCGGAGCTTGGCGAGCCTGATTTCAGGGCAAATCAGATTATAAAATGGGTGCGAAGCGGTATATCGTGCTTTGATGATATGCGCAATGTTCCGCTGTCACTCAGAAAAAAGCTTGAAGAAAAGTGCTATATTGCATCCGTTAAAATCGAAAAAAAGCTTGTTTCAAAAATAGACGGTACGGTAAAATACCTTTTTTCGCTTTACGATGGCGAGTATATCGAAAGTGTGCTTATGAAGTATGAGCACGGATATACGGTTTGCGTTTCCACGCAGGTGGGCTGCCGAATGGGTTGTAAATTTTGCGCATCCGGATTAAACGGGTTCACAAGAAACCTCACCGCTTCGGAGATTTTAGCCCAGATTATTGCAGCTTCAAAGGATAACGGCATAAGGGTTTCAAATGTTGTTATGATGGGAATAGGCGAGCCTCTTGATAATTTTGATAATGTAGAGCGTTTTTTGAGGCTTGTGGGCGATGAAAACGGATTAGGCATAGGAATGAGGCATATTTCGCTTTCAACCTCAGGCGTTGTTACGGGGATAGAAAGGCTTAAAAAACTTAATCTTCCCATAACTCTTTCTGTTTCTTTGCACGCTCCGTCAGATGAAATAAGAAGCTCGGTAATGCCCGTTAATAAAAAGTGGAATATAGATGAGCTGCTTTCAGCCTGCAGAGAGTATCAAAAGGTAACAACACGCAGAATCTCGTTTGAATATGCGCTTATAGAGGGCGTAAATGATTCAAAGGAATGTGCCTTGTTGCTTGCTGAAAGGCTTAACGGAATTATGTGCCATGTGAATTTAATTCCGGCAAATCCCGTTAAGGAAAATTCGTTTAAGAAGCCCGATGTCGAAAATATAAAGCGGTTTAAGGGCTATCTTGAGGCAAAGGGAGTAACTGCCACCGTAAGGCGGACTCTCGGCGCCGATATAAACGCATCTTGCGGTCAGCTTCGTAAAAGAGCTGTTGAGAATTAAACAGGAGGAGGGTTATTTATTATGCGGATTTACGGTAAAACAGACATCGGACTTAAACGCCAAAGCAATCAGGATGCCTGCTTTACGGGTTTTTTGCCGGATAACTCGGCATTAGCTGTTGTTTGTGACGGTATGGGCGGCGCAAATGCCGGAAATATAGCAAGTGAAACGGCGGTAAAAACCATATCGGAGTATATAAATAAGTCATATTCCAACCGTCTTGATTCCGAAGGGCTTTTAAGGCTTATGGCTAATGCCGTAAGCTCGGCAAATTCGATAATTTACGAAAAATCGTTAAGCGACAAAAGGTGTTTCGGAATGGGAACAACGGCTGTTGTGCTTGTTGTAAGAAACGGATTTGCCTTTATTTGCCATATAGGTGATAGCAGAGCATACCTTATAAATGAAGGTATAAACCAAATAACCCGTGACCATTCTGTTGTGCAGAGCTTGGTTGAAGACGGTAAGCTTACCCCTGAGGAAGCTAAAAATCACCCCAGAAGAAATATAATAACAAAGGCTGTGGGAGCAGAGCAGAGCGTTATGCCTGATTGTCTGAAAATACCTATGGAAATAGGCGATACTCTTCTTGTTTGCACAGACGGTCTCACTAATTTCATTGAAGAAACCGAAATATTAAATATTGTAAAATCCAACAAATGCGAAGATGCCGTTTCGGTTCTTATTGATACGGCGAATAAAAACGGTGGGGGAGATAATATCACCGCTGTTACGGTTACTTTGTAAGGAGAGGAAACTGATTATGGATAAGTATGTAGGCAAGCGCCTTGACGGCCGTTACGAAATAGAGGAAATTATCGGCGTAGGCGGAATGGCTGTGGTTTACAAGGCTTACGATAATGTTGAAAACAGAACGGTAGCCATTAAGATTTTAAAAGATGAATTTGTTTCGAACGATGAGTTTATCAGAAGATTCAAAAACGAATCAAAGGCAATAGCTGTTTTGTCGCATCCGAATATTGTTAAGGTATACGATGTATCTTTCGGTGACCTTATTCAGTATATTGTTATGGAGTATATTGACGGTATCACATTAAAGGAATACATTGAGCATCAGGGAAGCCTTCGTTGGACAGATGCCGTTCACTTCACACTTCAGATTTTAAAAGGTCTTCAGCATGCCCACGATAAGGGAATTGTTCACCGTGATGTAAAGCCGCAGAATATTATGGTTTTGCGTGACGGCTCCATAAAGGTTACGGATTTCGGAATTGCACGCTTTTCAAGAAGCGGCCAGCGTACAATTACCGATAAAGCTATCGGCTCGGTTCATTATATAAGCCCCGAACAGGCAAAGGGCGAACGAACGGACGAAAAAGCCGATGTATATTCTGTTGGTGTAATGCTTTACGAAATGATTACAGGTCAGCTTCCTTTTCAGGCTGAATCTGCCGTTTCGGTTGCCATTATGCAGCTTCAAAGAGACCCTAAGCTTCCAACCGAAATAAATTCTTCTGTTCCAAAGGGTCTTGAGCAGATAACAATGCACGCAATGCAAAAGCTCCCCGAAAGGCGGTATCAGTCGGCGGCGGAAATGCTTTGCGATTTAGAGCAATTCAGAAAAGAACCCGATACGGTATTTGAATATTCATATTTTGTGGATAATTCTCCAACAAAATTTGTAGGCGGTATGGGCGGTAATGTTCCGTCATCAACTCCCGCTTCGGAAGCCCCTAAGTATGTTTATCGGCAGGAGGAGCAAAAAAGCGAAAAGAGCGCCGTAATTCCGGTATTAACGGGGATTGCCGTTGCGCTTCTTGCCGCAGTAATTATAGTGGGCGTAATTTTCCTGCCTAAGCTGTTTACTTCAACCGGTAAGGAATATAAATGCCCGAACTTTATCGGTAAAACCGAAGCAGAGGCTAAAAGCGATAAGGATGCCGATAAGTTTGAAATAGAAATAAAAAGAGAGGCAAGCGATAAATACGATGCAGGTATCGTATTTGAGCAGCTTCCAAAGCCCGGCAAAAAGTTAAAGAAGGGCGAAAAAATCACCCTTACCGTAAGCAGCGGTGTTAATTCCGTTAAAATCCCCAATCTTTATGATAAGGATTTGGGATATGCCAAAAATGAGCTTAAACGTTTAGGATTTACTGATATAGACGAACGAGATGAAGAAAACGATGATGTTGAAGCCGGTCGTGTTATAAGAACCGACCCTGCTACAGGAGAGTCAGTCCCCGAAGGAAGCCCGATTATTATATATGTAAGTTCGGGTAAACCTGTTGAATACAAACCCGTTCCGGATTTGGTAAAATATGAAAAAAGCGAAAGGGTAAAGGTGCTTGAAGAGCTCGGGCTTGTTCCGAAACCAAACGTACGTCCTCTTACATCTTCCGATATTTTTGTTAAAAAAGGATTTGTAACTTCGCAAAAGATAGCAAAAGGAGAAAAAGTACCTGTAGGAACGGAAATTGAATTTGATGTAAGTAACGGAACCGTTATTAACGATATAAAGATTGATTATGATTCATCCTTCTTTGATGCAGAAACATTTAATGTGTCACTTTGGGTAGACGGTAAAAAGATTTCAGAAAGTGATGTACTTGATGCAAGTGTAAAGAGCTGCGTATTCAAGGGAGTTACATTCGATTGCCCCGAATCACAAATTGTTAATGCAACCGTTAAGGTAAATGCCGAAAACGATTCGAAGAATTATGTCAAATATCAGGATGTTAAAATCCATACAATATCCGGCAAGGTGAGTGTTATCAAGCAGTATGAAAGTGTTTCTACCGCCGATGATTTTGAAGAATAATACCGTATGACAGGACTTATAGTTAAAGCAATATCATCATTTTATTATGTAGATTTTGAAAATAAAATATATGAGTGCCGTGCAAGGGGAAGCTTCCGTAAATCGGGAGTTTCCCCTATTGTCGGTGATAAAGCGGAGTTTTCACTTACCGATGAAACACACGGTGTAATTGAAAAGATTTTGCCGAGGAAAAACTGTCTTTCAAGGCCGCTTGTTGCGAATATTGATAAAATAATAATAGTTTCTTCTTATTCCTGCCCTTCTCCCGATACCTTGATTATAGACCGTCTGACCGCTACTGCGGCTTATTACGGCATAGAGCCGATTATAGTTTTCAATAAGGCTGATACGGGAAATTTTGATAATTATAAAAAAATCTATGAGAATGTGGGATTTAAAACCTTTGTTGTTTCGGCAAAAGAAAACACGGGAATGGATGAACTGAAATCGGAAATAGCGGATTTCTGTTGTGCCTTTGCCGGTAATTCGGGCGTTGGAAAATCAAGCATAATCAACAGTCTTTTTAACGGGCTTTCGCTTAAAACGGGTGAAATAAGCCAAAAGCTCGGCAGAGGCAGACATACAACAAGGCATACTGAATTATATAAAACACCGCTTGGCGGATATATTGCAGATACACCCGGCTTTTCTTCCTTTGATTCGGAAAACGGTAAATATGATTTTAAAATCCGCTTGCCGGAGCTTTTTCCGGATTTTAATGAGTATATAGATAACTGTAAATTCAATTCCTGCACGCATACCTGCGAAAAAGGGTGCGCTGTGATAGATGCGGTTTTATCGGGTAAAATTGAAAAAACACGGCACGAAAGCTATATTTCGCTATTTGAAGAGCTTAAAAGCCTAAAACAATGGAACGGATAAAAGGTATAAAACGCCCTCTTTTCCTTTCGGCGCTTTTGCTTTCTGTTTCTTTGATTGTTTTTTATTTTTGGGGTTTTAATTATTTTTTGATTTCGGTTGCCTTATCGTTTTTTACAGCTTTGACAGCTGTTAGAAGATATGCGGCGGTGATTATTTTATCATTTTGTTTTATAGCGGCGGTTTTCAATGTAAAAATTGCCGATAGCCGTGAAAATACAACCGTTAAATATTCGGGTGATGATTATACTTTTAATTTAGTTGCGGTTTCCGATGAGGAAGAAACAAAAGTTTGTAATGTGATAACGGTTAAACTACTTGATGGCAAGCCATTTTTAAAGAACACACAGTTTAATCTTTTTTATAGGGAAAATCATTTTAATTGCGGTGATGTTTTCGTAGCAGATGTGAGCTTTTTTGAGCAAAGCAAACCGAACAAATCAAATTTTGCTCAAAACATTTACGGCAGCCTGTGGCTTAAAGGCGTAAATAGTAAAATAGGCACAGATGTTGTTTATTCGCTTTTCGGAAATGTAAGAAGCTATATAAATGATTTTTTATCGGATAACCTTTCAAAGAATTCTGCCGCTACATTAACAGCCGTTATTTTGGGCGATAAATCCGCTTTAAAATCCGATTTTGATTTATGTGTAAAGCGTGCAGGAGTAAGCCATATAATGGCTGTTTCGGGGCTTCACCTATCGGTAATTTTGGGATTTTTGTTTTTGATTTTCGGGCAGCTTATAAAGAATAAATATGCAAATTTTTTAATAAGCATATTTTCGGTTTTTGCCTTTACTGGTGTTTGCGGATTTAAACCCTCGGTTTTAAGAGCGGGGCTTATGTTTGTGATTTTCGCCTTTGCGGTGCTGATAGAAAGAGATGCGGATATACTTAATACAATCGGTGCGGCAGTCACATTTATACTTATAATTTCGCCGGGATTGCTTTTCAGCATTTCGTTTCAAATGTCGGTGCTTGCCATAATATCGGTTATTTATGTAACACCGTTTTATGCAAGGCTCATATTTAATAAAGCAAAAATCCGTTCGAATTTCTTAAAACTACCCATAACGGCAATACTTGTGTCTTTAATGGCAGGGCTTTTTACAATGCCGGTTGCAATATATAATTTCGGGTATATTTCGATGGTATCCGTTTTAACGAATCTTCTTATTTCTTTTGCAACAACGCTTGTTATACAGCTTGCCTTAATAGGTCTTATCTTGTCGCTTTTTTCGGTTGATTTGAATTTTATTATGCTTTTTACAGACTATGTTACAAGATACATAAACTTTGTTATTGAATACTTCGGAAGTCTTAAATACTCCGCAATAGTTACAAATAAGCAACTGTTTGTTATACCGATTGCTTTGATATTTATAATTTTGATTTTAATGTGTTTGATAAAAAGAAGGGAGGTTATCGGAGATGGCAGTTAATGAAGATGTTTTACAAAATGATATTTCTTCAAAGAGATTATCGCCGATATATTTGCTATACGGTAACGATTCATACTTAATTCAGTATTATTCAGAAAAACTCCAAAAGCTTGCTTGCCCCGATAATCCGTTTTTCAATCTTCAAAAATTCGGCGCACAAACCGATTTGCAGGATGTCTACGATGCCGTAAAGCAATATCCGATGATGGCGGAGAGCAAATATGTGGGTCTTGAGGATTATGACTTTTTTAAATGCTCTGCCGAAGATTTTGATAAGCTTTGCAAGATTTTTGAAGAGGTGGAGCAGGGCTGTGTTTTTGTTTTAAGCTTTGACGGTATAGAGCTTAACCCCAAAAAAGAATCGAAAACTGCAAAGCTTATGAAGCTTGTGGAAAAATACGGCGGAAAGGTTGTCTGCCTTAATCACAGAACACATCAAAAGCTTGCGAGAATGCTTGTTGCGGGTGCGCAGAAGAGAGGCTGCACATTAAGCGAAGGCGATGCGAGATATTTAATCGAAAAATCAGGTGATGATATCTGCATTTTAAAAAACGAGCTTGATAAGCTTTGCTGTTTTGTTAAAAGCGGAACGGTAAGCAGGGAAATAATAGATAATGTATCGGTAAAAACGGTTGATTCCTCCCTTTATGATTTTGCAACAATGATTCTTTCGGGCAATCTTTCGGGTGCGCTTAAATTACTTGACGATTTGTTCTTTATGAGAATAGAGCCTATGGTAATACTTAACTCCGTTTCGGGTGCGTATGTCGATTTATACCGTGCTTATGAATCCCAAAATTCGGGTGTTGATGTTTCGGAGGTTGCCTCGGAATTCGGTTACGGAAATCGGGCATTTGTTTTAAAAAACGCAATCAGAAATTTAAGGGAATTCAATTTAAATAAGCTTAACAAAAGCTTTGATATATTGCTTGAAACAGATAAATCTTTAAAGAGCTTTTCGCTTCCCGAAAGGCAGATTTTAGAGCAGATGACGGTTAAATTATTCAGTATTTTGCGAGGAGACGGTAAACCTTGATTAAGCTCAGCGAAGCCGTTATTGTTGAGGGAAAATACGATAAAATAAAGCTTGCAAATTTTATGGATGCGGTTATTGTTCCCACAAACGGCTTTTCGGTATTCAAAGATAAAGAAAAGGTAAAATACATAAGGCTTCTCGCCCGAAAAAAAGGTCTGATTATTATAACCGATTCGGATAGTGCGGGTATGCAAATACGCTCTTATCTTAAAAAAATCTGCGGTACAGACGCTATAAAAAATGTCTATATTCCGCAGATTAAGGGTAAGGAAAAGCGAAAAAGCGCTCCTTCAAAAGAGGGGTATTTAGGCGTTGAGGGAATGGACGAAGCCGTTATAACCGATGCGCTTAAAAAGAGCGGTATCATTTGTAAAAAATACTCGG
>JAZLFV010000088.1:0-5901 GCA_045615965.1 Acutalibacteraceae bacterium | reverse complement strand
TCCCGAAAATAAAACAAAATTTTTCAGCCCGAGAAATCGGGCGGATTTCCTATTTGATTTAAATAAATAATTCATTTTAAATCACAAACACAAACATTGTAAAATACGAAATGATTTTTGTTGAAATATATCGTTTTATATGATATAATCAAACAATAATTTTCCAAATACAAAAAGCATTTTGAAAACGAAAGGTGTTTAACTATGGTGAAAGGATACAATGTATTTGCCGCTTTGATATATGTTACAGATGTCGAAGAAAGTGCAGTTATGCGTATGTATGAATGGGCAGAATTGAAATTTGAAAACGATGACCAGTTGTATTATCGAATAGAAATTAATGGGAAAATTATTATTGCCGCAAAACAGGATGAAATGGGCATGACGGCTGCCGCAACGCTGACCATGAAGATTATTGAACATTTCAGACCAAAGTATGTCATAATGCCCGGAATTGCAGCAGGAACTCTTGATGAATCAAAAAACGAACAGTTATACGGAGATGTCGTAATTGCCAATATGGTGTGGAACTATTCAAACGGAAAATATGTACCGAAAGAAGAAGCATCAATAGTTTTCGGAGAAATTGGATTCAAACCGAGACCAACGGTAGCAACAATTGACGAAGAACTTATTCCCTATTTTGATAAGGCGATACACTCAGTTAAGAACGAAACCTATGTTCATATGGGAGCCATCGCAAGCGGTTCTGCAGTAGTTGCCAACAAAGAGATATTAGAGCAACAGGTAAAAGGGCAGTTTGAGACAACAAAAGCTCTTGAAATGGAAGGCTATGGTGTAGCTTATGCCGCTACCCATGCAACACAACCCCGTCCGAAAGCGATTATTGCAAAAAGCATATGCGATTTTGCCGACAGCAGAAAATCAGACAAATATCAGAAATTCGCCGCTTTTACAAGTTGCGAATTTGTAAAATTGATGATTGATGATATTCTTGTATGAATATTAGGGAAAAAAGACTTACATACTAATCGTTGGTAGCGGTTTTGTATGTAAGTCTTTTTTTAAAATTTAGGTTAATGCGGAATTTTATTAAAAATTTGCAAAACAGATACTATTTTTGCGATTTTTTTGATTTCTTAACGAATATTATTATAAATAATACTCCTATTCCAATAAGAACCAATGCCGCAGCGGGAATTATAACCAATAACCAGTTAAAGGAATCTTCACTTGGCAAAGAAACGGTAATTGATGTTCCGAGATTCGGTTTTATGGTTACTTTTCTTAAGACTAATTCTTTATCGTCTGCCAATACGGTATACAACTCATATTTTCCGCACGGAAGCTTATCGAATTTGAAAATTCCGTTCTTATCGGTTACGGCATGACCTACTCCACGTACGAAAATTACTGCACCCGGAATCGGCTCTCCGTCTTCATCGTAAAAGCAACCTTTTAATGCGCCGAACGGCCCTTTGTCCTTTGAGCTTTTATTATTCTCCGCCATTATAGCGCTGACTTCGCCTGCGGTCATATAAACTGCCGTAGGAACAAGCGTGGTCATATTATCGCTGACATTTAAGCTATCGAATAAAAGCAATTGATTATCGCCTTCTTCAACCAAATACAGCTGATATATGCCTTCTTTTAATTTAGCAAATGAATATTCGCCTTGGTTGTTAGTATATGTGGTTTTATTGCCCGGCATAAGGATTATCTTTGCTTTTTTAAGCGGGTCTCCGTCTTTATTAAGAATTACGCCCTTGATACCGCCACGTACACTGGTATAGGTTTCTTCATTAGCTAATCCCAATTCTCCTGACCAGTCGCCATCTTCAAATTTTGTATCATCATAATAGAATATAAACACATCGTCATTATATGGTTCTACTTTGTAATTCGAATTTGAAGCTTTAAACTTGCCGGCTAAATTAACTAACTTTCCTTTTTCATAAAGTGCCAGGTTGGCAAAATAGCCTTTTCCGTTTTTGGCATTATCTATTTGAACAATTATATCTGCCATACCGTCATCTATTATCGCATCATTCGGAATTGTGAAATCTGCCTCAAATACAAAGCGGTCGGAATCGTAGTAAACTTCAAGAGGTAATGCCGTATATTTTCCGTCTGCATTTCTGGAGCGATACAAAACTTTCGGATTTACACCGCTGTTGTTCATATCGATTTTTGTACCGGTAAAACGGTAGGTTTTATATGCATCAACCTTAGCCTCGGCGCTGTAAGTGGCATTTGAAGAGTTACCCATTGACTGCACCATTTGGCTCTGTGTTTCTGTTTTGTTAAGGAAGCCGTCATACGGTTGCTCAATATTAAGGTCTCGCATTGTTCCGAAGGTTTCCCAACCTATATTGCCCAAGCTGAAATCGCCGTTAATAATAAGGTTGTTTCCTACTCTCTTACCGTCTTTGAGCTTATAAATTTCGGTTTCACCCAAATATCCGTATGAATCCTGACGCATATAGTGATATAAATAGAAGCAGCCGTCACCGTGCGTACGGAGATTTGAAGGTGTGGTGAATGTCCATCTGATTTTGTTATTACCTAATTTTTCTTCCTTTAAAATTGCCAAATCGGGAACCGAACTGTTTTCAGCCAAATTACCTACCATATTCGACAATGAACCATCATCATTTTTCTGATAATAGAACATATGTATTACCGAATAAGGTACTTTATCCTCTAAATACTTAACATCGTTTCTTTGAATAATTATCTCGTAGGTTGTGTTAGCTTCAAGCATAAAGTGGGAGCGGTACCAAGCAAAATCGTCTGCTTTGCTGAATTCAACCATATGGGCATTTTGCTTTTTTGTTTTACTGAAAAAGTTTTCCGGTATAACGGCAAACTGCTTTACTCTATAGCCGCCGGATACAGTCCAAAATTCGTTTGTTCCGGTTGAGAAATCGCCGTTCTTCATAAGCTCATTTGAAACGACTTTATCGGAGCCGTCAATTTCTACAAGTGAGAAGTTCGCAAAATATCCCGATACATAGGCGCTGCTTGCCCAAATTGCAACCTTAAAGTTATTGCCCGATGAAATATCACTCGGAGCTGTAAAGGTGCAGATTTCCTTATACTCTGTATCCGAAACCACCTTTGAATTGGGAAGCGCTACCCAAGAGCCGTTATTATATGTAAGCTCTATAAGTGCTTTATCCAAATTTCCGGCTCTGCCCGTTGCCGCCCACTTGGCGTTATAAGTCAGGCGGTATTTTTTACCGGCGGTAATATTTACCGTTTGATTTATATTACAATTTTCTCCTTTGGTTGTCTGATAATCTTTTTCATTTCTACCGGAGAGTACCAAAAGATGCGGAACTTTAATATCAAATATTTCGTTTTCGGCTAATGTGATTTCCGGCTCGGTTTCAAAATCGCCCTCTTTCATCCAAACATCTATATCGGCATCCGGAGAATAAGGAATAAGTGATTTTACATTTTTTAATCCGGAATCCTTTATGAAATTATCTCCGGTGGGCATTGAATATTTATCTGCCTCACAAAGTGTGAAATCAGAGAAGAAGCCGATAATGCTCTTATCGCCGAACTCAAGTCCGATACGCAAATTCTTTTCACTCATCAAATTAGCGGGCATTGTAAACATAACAGAAGTATTATATAATCCGCCGATATCTTTTGTTACTTTATCCGGAGTAATTTTTACTGCTCCCGACTTTGTAATTGCTTCAATATACGGTGTTGCGGTTTCGTTACTGTCATATTTATTATTATATTCAAAATAATACTGCTTTCCGCTTTCAACGGTTTGAAACTGGGTAACGGTTCCTTTAGCCTTCTTAACAGATAAAACATTTCTGATAGCAAAGAAATCATCGGGGATATCCGAAAGCTTATTGATGTTATATGTGTTGAACATTTCGCCTTCGGTAATCTGTTCCCAACCGTATAATTGAGTGCTTACATTTTTAGCAGTAATGTCGCCTAAATCACCGTAGACAAAATCACCGTTAAATATAAGGTTATCGCCGTAAGATGTGCCGGCGCCTTTTGGGGTATCCTCACGAAGTGAAACATGGGCAAAGTAGGCAATGGCATCGCTTGCCATGGCTGAGTCGTTTCTGCCTAAATAAAGCCTGAAATTGTTGCCGTCTGTAAGGTCATTTGTTTTAAAAGTAAATATATACTTTGTACCGACATTTACAATATTATACTCCGAGCATACTTTCGCCATATCCGATTCTGTGTAGGAGGTTTCGCCTTTTTTCTTTATGCCGATTCTGATTAAAGGAGTTGCACCCTTAACGCCCTTTTGTTCCAATTCAAACTTATAATATGTTTTACTCTTAATATTGAATTCCTGCTTAATACCGCCCCAATATTCCTGACGTCTTGAGCCGATTTCCCACATTTTTTCCTGATTTGGTGACGGCAAGGAATCATAAAACGAAGCAGTAATATACTTTGTTGTCATTGTTGCTCCACGGCTTATATAAGACCACGGCACATCTTCACTATCCTTAGGCAACGGACTTTGAGCTTTGGTAAAATCACCGTCTTCAAGCAAATTATCGCCCTTTGGTACATCATTTTCAACAATTCTCAAAGTCGGAAAAGCATAAATCATCTTACCTATTTGGGATTTCGGAGAGTGTCCGAAGGTGATTGCAATATTCTTTTCACCCGGCTTTGTATCAGCAGGTACAGTAAATTGGAAAGACAGATGCTTGTTTTCAAGATTGGCACTTGTCAAGGTCGTATCGTACATCTTAGTGCTGACTTTTGTCTTTGATACAGGCTTATAGTAAACCATATAATCCGTTTTCATAAATATATCTGCCGGCTTGTAATCAACATCAAACTGATATGTTTTTCCGGGAATAAGCTCTATATATGTCTGTGCCGAAGCCGTTGAGCTTTCGGTATATTCAATTTCGAGCATTTTCGGCAAATCTTTATTGTAACGGTTATATGAGCCTTGAATTGCATCGCCGCTTTTAGAGTTTAATACCGTTTCATTCGGAGTGTATATTTCACCTGTTCCGCTTTTTACCCTAATAACAGGCCCGTTATTTGTAATATTGGAATTCAAAAAAGCGATAACCACAGAATTATTCAGAGTGAAAATCTCGTTATTTGAATTTTTGGAAATATTAATACCGTCTAAAATATTATTACATTTATCACCTAAAACAAACGGAATGCCCGCACCTGTATAGTTAAAAGCAGTATTTGTAAAGCGGATAAATCCGTTTGATGCTCTTACCGGTGTTTTTATGAAGCTTCCGTTTCCGCTGTGATTAAAGGTTGCCTTATTAACAGAAAGGGTTGAAGAAAATTCCTTTTCTTCGTTAAATCCGATAATATTTCCCATACCTTTATGCGTAAATGTTCCGCCTAAAATACTGTATTCCCTTTCCTCTTTATCGCAATCATAGTCAAAAGAGAAAATATCTCCTCTTCCCTCGTGGGTAACGGTCGGCCCCGTGCCATCTGAATTTCCGATTTCAAACTTCTTCACATTACCGATGGCAAAAACAGCCTGCTTTACGCCTGAGCCCTCCTCGGGCATTGAAAACTTACCGGCGTTAATATCTAAAATTCCGGTTGCGTTTCCTGTGCTCTCAAAAAACATAGGCTGGTCAGCGTGTTTGCCGTAAAATTCACCGCCGTTTACTGTAATACTTGTATTGTCTACAGACGCGTTAAAAAGACGGTAATTTGTTTGATAGAACTTTCCGCCGTTGATTACAATGGTATTTACAGCGCTCGCATTATCGCTTGCTCTGAATGTAAACTGACCGTGATATTCACCGCCGTTTATCGTAAGCTTAGCGCCGGAAGTGTTGGTCTTTTCAAGCTTAATAACGTAACTGTCGGCATTACCTACGGTAGTGTCTGCCTGCTTTAATGTAACACCGTCTATCGTAACGGTGCAGGCATCCAAATGCAGACCCT